>DATNQL010000967.1:0-3204 GCA_036704025.1 Stenomitos sp. | reverse complement strand
AGCGAAGTTATTTTTGGACTCAGGCGCGAGTACATAATCTCTAAAAAAGGAGAGGTAGCTTTACACCACCTCTCCTCTTATTTCTACCTCAGACGGCTCTAGCTAGAAGCCGATTAGAAGCGACCACGGGCATTAGCATTGGGCTTGTGAATAATGAAGCTCAGCACTTGGCACTGCTTCACATTATCAAAACCCACCACACGGATGTAAGAGTCGCGATAGTCCGAACGGCAAGCATCCACTTCAGCCATCACTTCTTGAGTGTTGCGAGCTTTGAACAGGGGCAACTTCCACAAGGTCCAGTAGTGATGCTCTGGCTCTGAATTGTCGCTGAATTCTACAGCGGGGATATACCCTTGATCCAAAATGTATTGGACTTGCTTGACAATTTGGGAATCGGTCAGCGGGGGCAAGTAGGAAAGGGTTTCAAAACGACGCTCTTTCGGTAAAGTTTGCATGGGTTAGGTGTGTTTTTGAATGAGGGGTGTGCAACAGGTGACCAGACAACTACGCCAATTTTGGTCACCTCAATTAATTAACTTTCCGAGTCCGTTGGCTGTTCGGAACTGGACGGGGGTTCAGAAACGGTGAGTTGCGTAATCCGCTCTAGATGCTGACGCCGATGTTCCATATTCGACTGCTGGATGGCAGCACACACCATTTCTGGTAAGTATTCTGCCACTTCCTCTGCCAAGTGCTGCCGCACGGTCATGATCCGAAATGCCAGCTCTTGCTTTTCCTGAAGTAATGCCCGGATGAAAGCTTCTCCATCTTGGACACTAATATGGGAACAGAAACCATGCAGCCAAAGCGACTGGGGTGGGTCAGTTTCGCTGAGTTGCTCCAAGACAACCCGCAGTGCTTGATAGGTCATATAGCTGCTCAACGTCTTGGCAGCGTCTTTGGCAACTCGTTTTAAATCCATCTTCTGACCCCAGCCTTTTGAAGTATGAAGTATTAAGTATGAAGTATGAAGTATGACAATTCATACTTCACACTGTACACTTCACGCTTGATCAGACGGTGTCCATCGCTTCAAACTCGAACTTGATTTCCTTCCACAGTTCGCAAGCCGCTGCCAACTCAGGACTCCACTTGCAAGCTTCACGAATCACATCGCCACCTTCACGGAACAGGTTGCGACCTTCGTTACGAGCTTGGATACAAGCTTCTAACGCCACACGGTTAGCAGTAGCACCAGGAGCATTACCCCATGGGTGACCCAAAGTACCACCACCGAACTGGAGGCAAGAATCATCACCAAAGATTTCCACCAACGCCGGCATGTGCCATACGTGAATACCACCGGAAGCTACGGGCATTACACCAGGCATGGAAGCCCAGTCTTGAGTGAAGTAAATACCCCGTGCGCGGTCTTGTTCAATATGATCTTCGCGCATCAGGTCAACGAAGCCCATGGTGATGCCTTTTTCGCCTTCCAGCTTCCCGACGACTGTACCGGAGTGGAGGTGGTCACCACCTGACATCCGCAGACACTTAGCAAGAACGCGGAAGTGGATACCGTGGTTCTTCTGACGGTCGATTACCGCGTGCATCGCACGGTGAATGTGCAGCAGGACACCATTACGGCGGCACCACTTAGCCAAGGAAGTGTTAGCGGTGAAACCACCCGTGAGGTAGTCGTGCATGATGATCGGCGTCTTGATTTCTTTCGCGAACTCAGCACGCTCCATCATTTCTTCACAGGTGGGGGCGGTGACGTTGAGGTAGTGACCTTTGATTTCACCGGTTTCAGCCTGTGCTTTCTCGATCGCCTCTTGTACAAACAGGAAGCGATCGCGCCAGCGCATGAAGGGCTGGGAGTTGATGTTTTCGTCGTCTTTGGTGAAGTCTAGACCACCGCGTAGACACTCATAAACGGCACGACCGTAGTTCTTCGCAGACAAACCCAGCTTGGGCTTAATCGTACAACCGAGCAGAGGACGACCGTACTTGTTCAGCTTGTCACGCTCAACGGTAATCCCGTGAGGTGGGCCTTGGAACGTCTTCATGTAAGCGATGGGAATCCGTAGATCTTCCAATCGCAGTGCACGCAGAGCTTTGAAACCAAACACGTTACCCACCAAAGAGGTGAGCAAGTTGGTGACAGAACCTTCTTCAAACAGATCCAAAGGATAGGCGATAAAGCAGATGTACTGGTTGTCTTCCCCAGGCACCGGCTCGATATCGTAACAACGACCCTTATAGCGATCGAGGTCAGTCAGCAAGTCTGTCCACACAGTCGTCCAGGTACCAGTGGAAGATTCAGCAGCCACAGCCGCACCCGCTTCTTCTGGAGGAACTCCAGGCTGTGGAGTTACGCGAAACGCCGCCAGGACATCAGTATCTTTAGGGGTGTAATCCGGCGTGTAATAAGTTAATTTATAATCTTTTACCCCGGCGTCGTACCCAGCTTTTGACTGAGTGCTGGTTTTAGAGTAGGACATGTTTTCCTTCCTTAGGAGCGACTGAATGTTGCAACAGGTATATGCATTGACAACGGTTGTAGATTCTGCCCTGAATTTTTGGAACAAAAATCTTTTAATAAGGCTTGCCTAATAAGCCCTGATCAGGGTGCAACACCACACCCAACTTTCCCTTATTTTGGCGGCTGCCTGGGAGTACCTAACCAAATGCTATTTGACCACAAAATTGACCACTAAAGAGCATCTTTTTGTAAACAACGCATAACTGGATAGGTCGTACTTAATTTCTTAATTGTTTTGTAACTATACCAAGAATCCAATAAGTTATAATTCAAATCTTCTGTAGGTTTTCATAAACTTTTTTTATATATGAGAAGAAGCCTCACATTTTGTAAATTTTTGTTAAAAACATGAATTGATGTCCCATTTAAAGATAGAGAAAAAATATCTGGCTTGGCTTTACTACTCATCAACCCTCAAGAAGCGATTAAATATAGGGATACTGGTAAAGATAGGGATACTTGCACAACAGCAAGCTTATTCAGAAAGGCAGAGAGAATCGCGATGGCGTTTTTAACAGCCCATATCCGTTTTTTGATGAGTGTGACATTACTAGGGTTGAACATAGTCCAGCCCGGAGCGATCGCTCAAACGTTGGCGCAGACAAACACTGAGTCAGACTTTCCCCCAACTTACACTGACCCAGGCAGGCAGACACCCGTTTATACAGGCGACCCACCCCCGCCATTCAGTGAGCCATTGCCCCCAGAACGCTTAC
>DATNQL010000966.1:0-2263 GCA_036704025.1 Stenomitos sp. | reverse complement strand
TTTGAAGGTCTGCAATTTCTCTTTCGGAACTTTCCAAACGCACTAATTCAGGTCGAGCGTTGAATTGTTCTGTCAGTTTATCTAATTCCCGTTTAATACCTTTAACATATTTTTTTACAACTATTTGTTCTTGTTCGAGTTGTTCCAGTCTCGCCAACAGTGACGCCAACTCGATGTTTTGTTCAGTCATATTAGTCAATCTTTAGCTCATACAGCATATTTTCCCTCATTTCGTTGGGTATTTGAAACCGGAGAAATACTCAAATACACTTTTTGAAACTAAACAAAGTTTTATCATTTATATACATCAGCGTATATCCTAAAGAGCGGGAAATCATGAATACAAAACTTCTCGAATCTCTAGCTGAGATGATTTTATCTCTCTCTGAGGAAGAAAGACAATTTTTAGATACAAAAATCAAAGATTCAGCATCATCAAAAATTGAGCGATCGATTCAACCAGAAGTTTTGGAATTGGAAAATCGATTAAAAGCTTTTGAATCACAATGCTTAACTTTGGGTTATCGCTATCAATGGATGGATGCGACAAAACGATTCTTAAGAAAACGTTGGGATAACGTATTGCCTTTCTTCCCAAATGGCATAACTCAAGCGCAAATCTTCGTGGAAAACTCGCTCTACTCCTAAACTCAAAAACCCATCCGGTACAACAGCAGGCTCTTGAGGATCGTAGTACACACCCATATCAACCCCGAAAAACCAATCCATGCGATCGGCCCAAAAAACAGCCAATACTGCTTTTAGCAACGTGGGAATTAAATATTGCAGTTCGTTATCAACTGGTTGATCGTCAGAATCGGGTAGCTCCTCAGAAGAAGGCAAACACATCAGGGGGTCGTACTTCAACATAGGTTTTAGCGCGATCGATTCCTACTGCCCAAATTCTAACCGCGCCTGTTCAACTATTTCCGCCGTCACCACATCTAGCTCAGCTTGACGCGCCAATTGCTCAATTCGCAGTCGAGCTTGCGTGCGAACAAAAAAAGGAATATTTTTCAGTTTCGCCTGAGCTTCAGGCGTCCATTTCAAAGCACCCGTAAAATCAGAATCGCGCATGGCACATTAGCATCCAGCAATTACCAATCAGTTTATATATTAAGCTCCGTCAATAGTGTAAAGCCGAAAGTTGACATAAATACAAAAAAGGCTCCTGCCTTTAAGCAGGAGCCTCATCACTCTATAGGAGAGAGTAAAGTTAAACTAAACTGACAACCTAGTCGAGTTCCTTCATGAACAGCACTGGCTCGGTTTCGCGATCGATACCTTTTTCAAAGCCAGCAGCCGCAGCGCGAGCGCGACCGGCGTGCCAGAGGTGGCCAACTAAGAAGAAGAAGCCCAATACAAAGTGAGAGGTTGACAACCAAGCACGTGGGTTAACGTAGTTAAAACCGTTGATTTCGGTGATAACGCCACCCACAGAGTTGATGGAACCGTTAGGAGCGTGGGTCATGTATTCAGCGGCACGACGAATTTGCCAAGGCTGAACGTCATTCTTGATCTTGTCCAGGTCAAGACCGTTGGGGCCGCGCAGGGGTTCCAACCAAGGGCCACGGAAATCCCAGAAGCGCATCGTTTCACCACCGAAGATGATTTCGCCAGTAGGAGAGCGCATCAGGTATTTACCCAGACCGGTCGGGCCTTGTGCAGAACCGACGTTAGCACCCAAGCGTTGATCGCGCACCAAGAAGGTGAATGCTTGAGCTTGGGAAGATTCAGCGTTGGTTGGGCCGTAGAATTCGCTGGGATATACAGTGTTGTTAAACCAGACGTAGCAAGAAGCAATAAAGCCCATCAGGGACAGAGCGCCCAAGCTGTAGGAGAGATAAGCTTCTCCAGACCAGATGAAAGCGCGACGAGCCCAGCCAAAAGGCTTGGTGAGAATGTGCCAAATGCCACCAGCGATACAGATCAAACCGATCCAAATATGACCGCCGACGACATCTTCTAAGTTATCAACGCTGACAATCCAGCCATCACCGCCGAAGGGAGATCTGGTCAAGTAACCAAAGATGACAGCAGGGTTAAGTGTGGGGTTAGTAATTACCCGCACATCACCACCACCTGGAGCCCAGGTGTCATATAAGCCACCGAAGAACACAGCCTTAGCCACTAACAGCAGGGCACCAATGCCGAGCACGATTAGGTGGAAACCAAGAATGGTGGTCATCTTGTTCTTATCTTTCCAGTCATACCCGAAGAAAGAAGAGTATTCTTCGAGGGTGTCTGGCCCACGAACGGCGTG
>DATNQL010000965.1:0-14863 GCA_036704025.1 Stenomitos sp. | reverse complement strand
GGATTTTGGCCTACCCCTCTACTTAGGAGTCGCGGCAAGGCGGGTTAGAGAAACGCCCATGCCATCTCAAAGGCTTCCTTACCAAGGACTGCCAATCATCGTAAAACCAGCCCAAAAATAAGGATGTGCCAATTTTCGGCTGCCTAGCTTGGCGAGTTCTGGTGGTAAATCCACAGTCGTTTTACCCGAAAACAGCTTCCCTTCTTGGAGGGAGACTTGCCCTCTAAGCATCGCTATTTGTGCCTGCCGCAGTGCTTCCGCTTTAATGGGTGAGACTTTCAACTGCTGATAGAGCTGTGTCATGAGTGCTAAAGTTCCTTCATCACTCACAGACCAGAGGGATGCGATCGCTGATTTTACCCCAGCTTGTACCGCTAATCCGGCAAAACCTAACTCGGCTTGCTGATCTCCCAACGCCGTCTTACAGGCGCTCAAGACCAATAACTCCACAGGGGGATTACCCCAACCTAGCCCAGGCAATTGGTCTAGCTGTAGCTTGGTATCCCAAAAATCAATGTAAGAGTTGCCGGGTGCCCCCGGACGGAAGGTGGCATGGGTGGCCAGGTGAATGAGTCCAAAAGGCTGTTGCTGTCGTTGTGCCTTCAGATTCGTAAGGGTAAAGTTATCATTCAGGAATGACTTGCCCTGCCATAAAGAAGGTGTAATGAGCGATAACTCGACAGGCACCGCCGGTAAAGGGCTTTTCTCTGGGAATTTTGATGCCCCCATCGCCAGAACCTGTAAGTCTTTAACACTCTTGTAGTTAGTATCAGTAATCAGGCTGAGACTGGGCATCAAGCCCAGGCTATATTGCTCAACCAGAAACTGTTGACCATCATAAAGAGCCGCGATCGGGAGAGAGCGCAAGCCGTTATCCATGATGAAAGACAGATTCTGAATACCTCGCGCTTTGATCTCATCCTCCAGAGGAGCAACCAGCCATTGATAGAGTTGCTTACTGGGAGCTTCGTAGTCACGACCACTTTGAGCATTGGTTACTTCAGACTGAAATTGATAAACCACTTGGAGAACCTTCTCACGCGTTGCTCCAGTCACTTGACGACGAATCGGTTCACCCTCCCCTGTCACCAGTACTAATTCCAACTGATAGGGAGAATCTGAGGCTTCCAGGTTTGAATTTTGGCCTGGAGTAGATACATGACTTACTCCATTGACGACAAGCCGTTGGGGCACAAATTTTGCATAAATGAGTGCTGGTTTGACGCCGGTTGCTGTCTCCACTTTACGAAGAATATTCCGAGCGTCTGCCAGAGTTACAGTCGGAGTCTTAGTAGGGTGCCCCAAATATTGCTCGAATTGACGTGTCAAAGGTTCTTCCAGGGAAGAAACCAAACTAGGTGTCACTTCACTGGAAGACGAGTTGCCGACGAACTGTTGCGGTGATGAATTTGTGGTTTGCGAATAGCTTGTGCCACCTATCGAAAGATGATGAGTATTCTCATCCGCTGATGGTTGAGTTGCTCCACCACTATTGGATGAATTGGTTGTCCTGCCAGTTCCATCGGATGCATTGGTTGGGACACCACTGGATGTAGCTACTGTGCTGCCGCTAGGTGTAGTGCTGATAGTCCCACCGGATGCATGGGTTGCTACGCCACTAGGTGTAGTAACTGTGCTATCAGCGGATGTACAGGAGGGACATGTATTGGAAGTATTGTTTGTACTTCCACCAGAAGTCGTATTTTGACTAGCTCCGGGATAAGTAGTGCTGCTGCCACTAGTGGAGGGAGGAGTTGTGCCCCCAGGAGGTGGGGTACTTGTGCCACCTGTGGAGGGAGGAGTTGTTGTACCGCCACTAGAGGGCGGAGTCGTTGTACCGCCTGTGGAGGGAGGAGTTGTCGTACCGCCACTAGAGGGTGGGGTAGTTGTACCGCCACTAGAGGGTGGGGTAGTTGTGCCGCCACTAGGGGGTGGGGTAGTTGTACCACCTGGAGGTGGGCTAGTTGTGCCGCCTGTAGAGGGAGGAGTTGTCGTACCGCCACTAGGGGGTGGGGTCGTTGTACCACCCGGAGGTGAAGTTGTGCCACCCGGAGGTGGGCTAGTTGTACCGCCTGTGGAGGGAGGAGTTGTCGTACCGCCACTAGGGGGTGGGGTCGTTGTGCCACCCGGAGGTGGAGTTGTGCCACTTGGAGGTGGGCTAGTTGTACCGCCTGTAGAGGGAGGAGTTGTCGTACCGCCACTAGGGGGTGGGGTCGTTGTGCCACCCGGTGGTGGAGTTGTACCGCCTGGAGGAGTCGTTGTTGTGCCGCCAGTGGGTGGAGGCGTGTTGGTGCCCCCAAGATTCTGCATAATTACAGGATTGCTGGCTTGATTTCCTGTGCCCAGATTATTCCAATTCAACTCACCGTTTGTAACGGTGCCAGCAGCGATCATCGTTATAGTGCCTGAATTGCCTGCACCCTGGTCAGTTGTATTGACATTTTCAACTTGAATATTGCCCCCAGCGGATAACAACGAGACAGAACCTGCATTGCCCGCATCCAAATCCTTGGCGTTGATATCGCCAGTCTTAATGTTCCCTTGGGCGGTCAATCGCACATGCCCCGCATCACCTACACTTTGATCCGAAGTATTGATATTCTCGACAGTAATACTCCCTGCTGCTTTCATAATCAGCGATGGAGTAGTCGTCAAAATCAGATAATCTGGATCGTTAAGAGGAATCGAGAGAGTATCCGGTTGAGTAATCGTAATATCTCCGGCTGTGATACTACCCCCTGAATCTATCTTGAGAGCCGCCCCTGTGTAGTTCCCTATGACAATATCACCCGCTGATGTCATGATAGGGTCATAATAGCTGTAGACGTTGGCAGGGCCGCCTGACAAGTTGCGAAATAAGATACTCCCTCCACTCTGGGAGTGACTATCAAAAGAAATAATTCCATTACTGACAAAACTCAAATTGCCACCACTTTG
Organism: Stenomitos sp.; assembly: GCA_036704025.1. Classification (GTDB taxonomy): domain Bacteria; phylum Cyanobacteriota; class Cyanobacteriia; order Cyanobacteriales; family Coleofasciculaceae; genus Allocoleopsis. Next base: position 11,926 of record DATNQL010000965.1, on the reverse strand, counting down.
AAAGGGCGGTGTATTTGGAGTGTTCAGTGCGAGAATATCAATCTCTTGATTGCCCTGAATATAAAGGTTCCCTCCGGCTTGAGCCAGGAAAGGATTGGTGGCTGTATCTCTCACCGTCACTTTATTCTGTGCCAGTAGATTTAAGTCACCCGTTGTTTGCAACTGGCTTTGTACTAAAGTGAGATTATTGTGGGCGGATACAGTGGCTGTCTGGGCTGTGACACTCCCTTTGAGCGCCACATCTCCGCTTTGGATGGAAAGATCCGATCCCGTCAGTTCTGCCTGACCTAAACTATTAACAGCCAAATCCGTAGATTGACCACTGCCCGTTAAGAGTTGGGGTAAGGTACTCGGAGTAATAGTGGAGACGGCTGAGGCCGGAAGTTCTAGGCTGAGTACATTTCCTGGAGCACTCAACAGTACTGTACTCTGACCAGGAACTGCCGTAACCGTGAGTTGTCCCCCTGGCGCATTTAATTGACCCGTACTCACTACCGTACCGCCCACCAGAGATAAATTGTTCCCCTGGCTTACACTAAGTTGACCCATATTCACCACGGCACCAGGTGTCTGGGATGTAGCGAAGGTGAAGTTACTCGGTTGACCGACCAAAGTAGCGTAGTTATTCGGTTCGGTGGCGCTGAACAATTGATTATTATCAAGACCAATACCCGTAGCGGTGGTAGCGGCGAACGAGGCTGGAACGTTCAAGCTGGCATTTGAGCCAAACACAATCCCAGCCGGGTTCATGATGTATAGATTGGAATTGCTGCCCGTAACTTGGATAAGTCCGTTAATATAAGAAGCACTGCCCCCTGTAACGCGGGTCAGGATATTCTGGATCGTTGAGTTAGAGAGAAAATTGGCAATCTGACCTTGATCCAAACCAAACTGGCTGAAGCTGTGAAAAAGATTCGCCCCTGACTGAGTGCCGCCTTGGATATCAAATTGGTTGGGATTGTTGTTAGGAGTAACCAGACTCCCTGTACCATCGGCAGCTGGTACGATCGGTTGTGCCTGCGCTATATGCCACGGACAAACCAGGCATACAACCCAAGAAATCAGCGATAAGCCAATCTGTTTTCCTTGATGTACCCAATTAACTCTAGTATCCAAAGGACAAAAAGGTTGACCTTCGGGTATGATAGAATCTTCCCCTTCCGCAGGATTGGTGACCAACCATCCGCTGATTGTAAACACAGGACATTTCCCCTAGTTTTTTGAGATTCAACACGCTGTTGCTACAACGTGTTGCACTATTAGATCAACGCCAGCCTCCGAATTACTCAAGGATACAGAAATTCGGTTAGACTGCACCCATTCGTTACCTCGTCACTACATTGGTTCTGACCGTTGGTTCAGATTGTAGTGCAAAAAAATTTTAATCTTATCAAGCTTCACTAGTATTTTACGCTAGCTTAGTCCTGATTAGGATCACAAGTTATCCTCTTTAGGATGCAATTTAGTCACTGAAAACTTGACAACTTATCGACCTCAAGGAAGTGGTGTTTTGAGGAGAGGGAACAGCTGCTATAGTGACTCTCTTTTCTGAGCTAGGGTTACCACTGAGCCAGTACTGGCTCTAGTACATCTTATACCAGTTCCCTAAAGGCGTGATAGAGATAGTTGCGACTGTCCCTAGTGAATACGCGGGTTTGGGCGTTTGGAACTATATTCAGCACTATTGGGAATTGGTATTAGCCAATTACTCAAGCCAACTCATCTATATGATACCAAAGACTACCTGGGAATCACCCTGGGCTTATCACTGGGTAACAACCGTTTCTCTCAATCCAACGGTTTCAGGCGAACTAACGACCAAACGCAACTGATTTAAGGAAAGGGTTAACCAAGGATGCTCTAATCCTAACTTGGCAAAAGAACTCTCACTCGGTATTTGCAATTGCGCCGCCATGAGGCTGAGGCGACACTCAAAATGACTTTTAAATAACACAATAGAATCCGATTTCGTGCTAAAGGCATTGGCACTTAATGATAACGGCAACTCGAAGTTGGGTGGGTTGTAGCTAAACTGGCACAGGGTGCGTTCTCCTTGAGAAACAAGGAGGCGATTTTTAAACGCTAAATTGGCAGAAGTATTTTTTTCCCAAGTGAATTCCGCCCCTTCCTTCGGCAACCCCCAAATATTTCGACCCCCGGCTATAGAATCAGCATTATCTACATAAATATGGGAAATCCAGCCCCCCATTTGGCCTGAATAGCTGACTAACCCAGCGACAACGATCAGTTCGCTATATTCCAATACAGACCCTGTACCGTAATGAGACACATAAATCCCACCTACAGTTTTCCCCGGCAAAACACAAACGAGTTCCAATTGTGGAGGGATGAAGGGGCGTACTCGTTTAGCATCGAGTAACTGACAGGTTTGGAGCGCATAACCGTGAAGCGTCCAAGGTGCCTTGGGATAAGTCATCTTTGTCATGACCAGAAGTTAATATTTAGCTGTATTAAGCCTCGTTTTTAATCCATATACATCATCACGTTGATAGGTAGCCGTTGGTTTTGGGGATAGGTATCTTGCCCATCGGGATTAGGCCAATAGATGTACAGTGGCTGATACGAAGTTGCATTCCTATGTAGCATATTCTTTTTCTGGGTGTCCCCGCGTTCCCGCGTCTGTCCCAACGACTATGTTTGAACGCAACTTTGTATGATCTCCATACAGCCAGTTATAGGCCAACAGTTAATTCCCAGCTTTTGAGGATACCTGTATCCATCGACGCATAATCGATCACCTGCAACTGCCAAACCCCCGCCGCCGATTTATTCAGAAATTGCTTCAGAGCCGATGTCGTGTCTACGGCATAGGTTTTTTGTAACTGAGTTAATGAACCCAATGTACGATTTTGCAACAAAACAACCTGACCATTGGGTGCTTTCAAACTTACTTCTATATCTCCGAGAAAATCGTGTTGAATATCGACAGTGACTTGAATCTCTCGCACGGCTGCCGCATCACTGACTTGAATCGTACTGGTAACGCCTTGGGGGTTGTCATCAGGTATTGCCACACGATTGTCATTGCGTGCAGAGAGACGCCGGATACCCGATTGGGGAGTTTGGGGTGTTTTTTGCTGAGCGGCTTGTACGGCGTTAAAGGCATTAACTTTGCCATAGCCAAACCACTGAGAGTGACCGTTGGTATCATAAGTTCCCAGCCGCATCCCTAGCTGGGGATCGGCGTCACGATCAACGATTTTATCCGCCGTTTCTTGGAGGATACGCTTGACGTCCTGTGCCGTGAGCTCGGGGTTCGCACTGAGAACCAGCGCCGCAACGCCAGCCACCACCGGACAGGCACTAGAGGTGCCACCAAAAGTACTTACGTAGTCTCCCGATTCATAGCCTAGCGCCCCGACTAAGTCAGCGCTGAACATCCCTAATCCTGGAAGGGACACCATCACTTCCGGTGCCGTACTGATATACCCCGTGCGTTCAAACCACATTCCCGGCGGCGCGTTGTTACTCGGCGCACAGACGGAGACATTGGTGCCCCAGTTACTATAAGCCGCCTTCTTGCTCAGGCTGGTACAGGCGGAAACGGTAATCACGTCGGGATGAATCGTGAAGCCACCTAACCAGTTAGTGGCTCCTTTGAGCAAATCATCAGGCCAACTTCTCTCATAAACCGTACCACTGACCGGACGATTGGCATTTCCCGCCGCAAACACAATCACACAGCCTTTTCCCCGACGTCCCTTGGTGGCAGCACGAGTCAGAGCCGCCCGTTGGCGGAGGGAGAGGGGAAAGTAAACGGCAGCCGGCCCCCAACTGCAAGAGATGACGCTGGCATCATTGGCAATGCAATAGTCAAACAGTTGTTCAATGGTTTCATCATCCAGGAACCCAGTGGTGCGGATGGGCATCAAGGCACAACCTGGAGCAACCCCTGCGATCCCGACGCCGTTTTCTTCTGCAACAGCGATTCCCGCACAGGCGGTGCCATGACTCTCTTCTGAGATGTCCGGCAGCGGTAAGAAATCATTATCTTTAAAGTCTTTGGGGGCGACAATTTTGCCCGTTCCCTGAAAATCTGAGTGGTTCAAGTCAATAGCATCATCGGCAACGGCAACAACGATCGAGCGGTTGCCACGGGTAATATCCCAGGCTTTTTCTACATTAATGTGGGAATTTGCCGCGAGCATTGAGCCGCCCCCATGGTTGAGATACCATTGCTTCGGATAGTAGGGGTCTTTAGGGCGGTAGTGAGCTTCTTTGGGGATCACGATTTCGGGTTCAGCGATCAGAATTTCGGGACGCCCCATGAGTCGGTTGGCGATTTTGACCGGATTTTCTGTAGCGCTAGGGGTGAGTTGAAAGACGAACGTGTTGGGGATGCCCACTACGGGTTTGACGGTTTGGAGACCAAATTCTGCGGCAACGCTGGCGATCGCCTCCTCTTCCGTTTCCTCGGTAAATTGAATTGTGAGTTGATCGGTTAGATAAACCAGTGTCTCTGGATTATTTCTGAGTTGATATACATGACTGACAAAGGCACTGGACTCACTCTCCCTTGCGGCTTGCATCACCTGATCCCGCTGCTTGGGAGCCACTTTGAATTCTTCGAGGTGGGCGTGAGGAATGGTCTGTTCGTATTGGGCTGGTAACGCTTGCGCTAAGGTTTCTCCGGCGGCTGCGGAGGTGGGGCGAACGGTGAAGCGATCGCTCACTTTCTCCAGCGCCAGTTCTTCACCTCCCCGTTGCAGAAGTACACCTACACTTCGTTCTGGGACACTCCCTGTTGAGTGAGAATCGTCTGGTGCCGACTCTGGACGACTGGTCATCGGTTATACTCCTTAAGTCCAAAATTTTAGATCTGGAAGGTTAAGAAACTTTCAGACAGTGATTTCAGTCTAACCCTGGCATGACTTTGGCTCTGATCCACCCAAAAACTGAACCTTGAAGAACAGTCTGGCAATGATAAGATACCCAAAGTTTAGATACGTTTTATATTCCAATACCCCACAATTCCTTCATGGTCTCCTCTGGAACTGTTCGTAGCTTTGGCTTTTCCTGCCTAGTCTGTTTACCTTTCACAGCAGCTTTGGCATTGCTGCCACCCGCACAGGCTCAAAATTCTGTGCCTGCGCTTCCAGAAGGTGCCAGTGATAACCAGCCTGACCTGACCGATCCTAATAATATGCGACCCCTGAATCAGGATGGCAATATTCTGAGTCTGCAAGGTGGGCAAAGTTTGATGGCAGAGGCGAGTAATGCCATTAGTAGCCAAAATTATACGTTGGCCGCTAAAAAGCTCCAAGATGCACGCCAAGTCTTCAACCAGTTATCTAATTTTTATTTACAACTGTCTTCCAGTTTCTCAGGAATCGATAACCGGATTTACGAAGCCCAGCGAAAAAAAGCCCTGGAAACGGCTGAAAAGCGAGATGAAGCCACCTATCAGCTAGCCCTAGTACACCGAGCGCAAAATCAACCCGAATTGGCAGTACCGTTGTTGATTCAGATCATTCGTTCTCAGAACCCAACCCGTGACTTGGGTAAAAAAGCGTATCAGCAACTGTTTGAGTTAGGCTTTGTGGATTCACCCTATCCCAAACCTCGCAGTAGCGACTCTACTTCCTCCACGACTCCTGGTAAGTAAATTATTATATGTGAGACGTTTGAAGAGAAGCGGGAGTTTCAATGATTAGCCTACAGCAAGTTGAGGCTTTGATTAAGGCCGGGATACCCGATGCTCAGGTGCAGGTTCAAGATTTAACGGGTGGCGGTGACCATCTTCAAGCTATTGTTGTTTCGTCTCAGTTTGAAGGCAAGTCTCTAGTCAAACAGCACCAGATGGTTTATGGGGCCGTGCGTCAGGCGATGGATACAGAGGCGATTCACGCCTTAGCCCTCAAGACTTACACCCCTGAAGCCTGGAAAGCTACAGGTCAGGTTGTTTAAATGACAATGATGTTAAATTCTCTCCACAGTCCCTAAACTAACGCTATACAAGATAGCAGGAGCATTTGCGGAAAATTATGAACCCAGAACTGAAAGAGCGGATTGACAATTTAGTAAGCCAGAACAAGATTCTGGTGTTCATGAAGGGCAACAAACTGATGCCTCAGTGTGGTTTTTCTAATAACGTCGTCCAGATTCTGAACACCCTAGGCGTACCCTATGAAACGGTAGACGTTTTGGACGATTATGAAATTCGCCAAGGCATCAAGGAATATTCCAACTGGCCTACGATTCCCCAAGTCTATATCAATGGGGAGTTTGTCGGCGGCTCAGATGTCCTGATTGAGCTGTATCAACAGGGGGAATTACAACAATTGGTAGAAGTCGCTTTAGCCTCCTAAAGGACTCGTTGTAGTTCACTCTCAACCCAAGTGGTAGCTATTCAGCTTACAGAGAAAATTGACTATCAGACTTTTAAGTCCGCTTTGGCGGGCTTTTTTATGCTTTTTAACGCAAATACCCAGCTCCTTCAGTTTCTTACTCCCTTCCCGCTCTAAGAATACCTATGCTGAGGGAGCTGGGGAAGCTGCGGAAGCTGGGGGAGTGGAGAATAAGTAATCTTCTGATGGGAAGGGAGTAAGCTCTGTTGGACAAAATTCGATATTCGAGACTCAAGGGGAAAAAATATTAATATTTTGTTAAAATATCTGAGGCTGATTGAATATTTGACGACGAAAGGTAAATAGGCAGTTGAACATTAGCCAACTGTCTATTTACAAATACCCCCAAACTTGTCGGTACCTAGTAGTAGTCCGATTCAGGTTCTGGCATGGGCATCGCCGTTGGTTCAAAATTAGATGGATCGCGCAGATAACGCATGGCTTCTTCCTCTAATCGGTGGATTAGATAAACTTCAAGGGCGTTAGTGTGCCGCAGGGCATCGACGTAGCCATCGACATAGAGCCGCAGGTCATCATAGCGATAACCCCGGTTCCACATATAAACCAGAGCGTCAGTAAGCTGCTGGTAGTAGCGTATGGTGCGAGTATCTTGAAGCATAAACTAAAGAGTTTTGAGTTATGAATTTTAAGATTTGAGGGGCAAGCTGTCAATCCGAATAATTAATAACTAACAACTACAGCTAACTGCCAACTATCCTCCTACTTCTTATTGTGCCTGAGGTAGACTGTCGTTGCTCCTAACTTGAGTAAGATTAGACCTGTTTCGTATTGTTCTGGCTTGCTACAGAGCTAGCTGTTGATTGATGATCGGGTCTAGTTGTAAATACACCGTTAGGTCACTCTTTTACAGGTGAAGTTAGAACATGGGAGTGGTATTGGGTTGCCAATCCGAGGGTTTTTGTTGTGAATGGATGGCTACGGCATCGGCTCCCGTGGGGATAAGATACTTTAACCTTTATTAATTTTATTGTACTGCTGATTATCCCTAAGGTGTGGAGTTCTACCTTCAAGCTTGTGAAGTAGCCTTTGTTACAAAATCTTGACATTAGCTCTGTTAACCTGAAACGCACCGCGTGAAGGAAGTAGGTTGCTGTGGCAACGGTTTGTATTCAAATTGTCGAGGGAAACCCCCACTTGCGATCGCTACTGGGCTGGCACTTACAGCAAGCTGGTCATTGGGTTCATCAATCTGCGAGCATTCATCAAGCGAGAGAGACCTTTTATAGTCGTCAGCCCACTCTCGTTATCCTAGACTCTGACTTACCCGATGGGGATGGGATCGAGTTTTGCCGTTGGCTACAACAGCAGCGACAGTCGCTAATTTTAATGCTGTCTGCCCGCAATACAGAAGGTGATATTGTCACAGGTCTGAGAGCCGGGGCTGATGATTATCTAAGCAAGCCCTTTGGGATGCAAGAGTTTATGGCAAGGGTTGAGGCATTAATTCGGCGTGTGCGCGTGACCAATGCCCCCATGTCATTAGACTACGGCGATCTCAAAATCGATTTAGTACAGCGTCGTGTCCGCTTTAAAGACGAATTGATTGACCTGACACCCCAGGAATTTAGTTTGCTTTATGTACTAGCACAGGCGGAAGGAACCCCCTTAACTCGCTCGGAACTGCTGCGCCGTGCTTGGCCTGATGCCATTGACAACCCGCGCACGATTGACACTCATGTTCTCTCTTTACGCAAAAAAATTGAGATTGATCCCCGACAACCTAGCGTGATTCAAACCGTTCGCAATATTGGCTATCGGTTCAATCCTACGCTGCTTCAAGGGAATCACACCCCAACACCCGAACCACTGACCACTCACAAAAATAATGGACGTCCTCCTGTGCGAGTGGCAGCTAGGGGATCGTTTTGATCCGGGCGTTCGTTCAGAGCCACTCTTGAGCCGCTTGAGCCTCCGCTTGCACTAAAGTTTCGCGCAACTGTTGCCAGTCAATTTGCTCTGATGAAGTGTCTTGCAGCAGTTGACCGTTTTGTAAATACAACATCCGGCTGCAAAACAACTGAGCGATATCGAGCTGATGATTGACCATCACAATCGACATCTTGTCCTTAGCTGCCAAATCCGCTAAGACACCGAGAACGTGAGAGGCAATACCCGCATCTAGGGCAGAGGTTGGCTCATCCAGGAGCAGAATTTTAGGCTGGACGATTAAGGCACGAGCGATCGCAACGAGCTGCCGTTGTCCTACAGAAAGTTGTAACTCTGTTCGCTCTAACCAGTCAACCGGGATATGGAGTAACTCCCGATAAGCCTCTAGGCGTTCCTGAATCTGTCGTTGAGGCAGTTGTTGCAACATCAAAGGATAGGCTAACGCCTGCCGCACCGTCATGCCGAGGAGTTTAGGTTCTTGAGCAACCAGCATCACCTGTCGTCGTAACTGGAGGACAGGAATTTTCCGAATATCTTGGTTTTCCAGATAAATTGCTCCACTGCTGAGTTCACTCAGGCGGTTCAAGACTCGCAGCAGCGACGTTTTGCCAGCTCCCGATGGGCCGATAATACAGAGGCACGAACCTGTATTCACCTCAAAGGAAATATTGTTCAGTAAATATTGACCACCCAATACTGTAACAAGACTGACTTGCTCTACACGCAGTTGGGGAATCTGTGTTGTTGCCAAAATGAGCTGTCCTCAACCCTAACGTTAGGTTACATTTATTGACCGATTAATTTACACCTGTTTCCCTGCCACTAAGAGCTTCGTCTGGATTGGACAGATTGACGATAGGCTGTGACGCGTTTAAGAAAGCCTATTTCCACACCCTACACCCTACACCCCTTATGACAATTTCGCTATGGCAATTTAGCTGCACATCAGCTTAGGCTTTAACACAGTGCAGCAGAGTTAGGTCAGAGATCGAGTATGTTACCAAGGCTAAACGTTTATCCCAGGCTACAGCTCCATATTAGCTTCAGCGATCTCGCCGCCAGCTTGTTATCTTTCCTTTCCGTCTCAAATCGAGAGCAACATCTCCAAGAAATTCAATCTTTTTGGAAAAGTGACAAAGAAATCTTAGTCACTCTCTCGGTTAGAACCTCTCTGGATTTAATGTTACAGTCACTCAATCTACCGACTGGCTCGGAAGTTTTAATGAGTGCGGTTAATATTCGGGACATGGTTGAAATAGTACAACGGCATGGATTGGTTCCGGTTCCGGTTGATATTTCCTTGGATACCCTAACTCCTTCTCTTCAGTTAGTAGAAAGTCTTATTTCCGAAAAAAGTCGGGTGTTTTTAGTTGCTCATTTATTTGGCTCCATTATTAATTTAGAACCCTATGCTCAACTGTGTCAAAAACACAACCTTCTGCTGGTAGAAGACTGTGCCCAAGCGTTTACTGGCTCTAAATATTATGGATATGAGGAGGCAGATGTGAGTTTTTTCAGTTTTGGTCCAATCAAATCTTGTACGGCTCTAGGAGGAGCAGTTACTCTGATTCGCGACAGAACATTAGCCGAAAAAATGCAAAGTCTGGAGGAGAAATATCCCTGTAGAAGTGAGTTTTGGTTTTTGAAACGAGTTCTAAAATATTTCGGATTGAAGTTGTTTTCAATGCCTAGAATTTATGCCCAACTTTTGGCTGTTCTCCGGTTACTCAATCGCGACCTGGATGGGGTGATTAATTCTCTGACACGGGGTTTTACTCAGGGTGATCTTCTTACCAAAATTAGGTATCGTCCTCCGAACCGAATGCTCTCTCTGCTAAACCGGAGGTTGAGAAATTGCAACACCCAATGGTTTGAACAGCGAGGGTTGAAGGCGCGGAATTTTTTATCACAGCTTTTGCCTGAGATACTTTGCCCCGGTCACAAAGCTGAGTACCATTCGTTTTGGGTTGTTCCGATACTTGTGTCTAATCCAGAATTGCTGATGGAAAATCTGAGAGAACAGGGGTTTGATGCCACGAGGGGGAATACGAGTTTAGCCTGTATTCAGGATTTGCGATCGCATGACACACTCTCCGTTTCTAGTCGTCTCAATGGAGAATGCCTGCTCGAACAGGTTGTTTATCTTCCTGTTGCGGAATCCTTGCCGGAGCAGGAACTTGAATCTCTTGCCAAACGGGTTAATGACTTCTATAGGGATTCTCGATTGAGTCAAGTACAGCTACTCACATCTATCTAGAAAGGCAAAAGGTAAAAGGCAGAAGGCAGAAGGTAAAAGCTAAAAGGTAAAAGCTAAAAGGTAAAAGTGAAGAAGAATCACTTTCCTTGTTTGTTGTGAGCGCTAGCTCATGGGGAGTCTTGCACCTTTGTCAGTAAGCCTCCACACCTGCCAAGAAATTAATTTCGTGGCTTATAGATCAAGTCCATTGAAATGGACTGAAACTCTTATTCAGTCGTCTTTAGACGACTTTAGCTGTGAGCCAAGGGTTTAAACCCCTGGCGGGTTATTGCAACTGGTGCAAGATGTCAGCATACCTACTTATCCAAACACTACATCTTCGTAAAGCGCATCTAAGGTTCCCTCAAAGCCAATACTGTTGAGGCGAAATGAAGTCTGTTCCGGCGTGTAGGACTGCAACACCCAAAGCCCTTCATCGTTGCGGCGGAAGCACTCGACGCGCTGGCGTTTGGTGTTGATTAAGACGTACTCGCGCAAACTATCGAGTTCTTGGTAGTCGGCAAACTTATCGCCTCGGTCGAAGGCTTCGGTGGAGTCGGATAAAACTTCCACAATCAGAGTGGGAAATCGCTTATAGGTGGGGGTTTCTTGGTCGCGGGAGTCGCAAGTGACCATCACATCGGGGTAGTAGAATCGATTGAGAGATTCGATTCGGGCTTTCATATCGGAGATGTAGACGCGACAACCTGAGCCTCGGACGTGGCTGCGGAGGAGGGTAGCCAGGTTGAGGGCAATGGTAACGTGGGGGTCGCTGGCTCCTGCCATCGCGTAAATTTGTCCGTCGATGTATTCATGTTTGACGGGGCTTTGTTCCTCCAGTTGGAGGTATTCGTCGGCGGTAAAGTAGGGGTGTTGGGGGGAGGCAATCATGGTGTTAGTTAGAATGGCACTGACTTAATCCAGATACTGCGGAATTTGCCCCCTCATACCGAGTTGCATTCAAACATAGTAGTTGAGATAGACACGGAGACAGGGGGACGCGGAGAAATTCAAGGTGCTACGTATGAATGCAACTGTGTATCACATCCCCCAAAAATTGGGGGACTTTGAACTCTGGCTCCCCCAGAATTGGGGGTTGGGGGCGGAGCGGTTATTTCAGTGACATTCGTGTTAGTGATGATGTTCGCTGAATAACCCATCATAAGAACCTCTCCGCGTCATACCAGTTTCATTTTAATGATGCTACAGATTAGATCCCCCCTAGCCCCCCTTAAAAAAGGGGGAACAAATGTAGGATTCAAAGTCCCCCTTGTTAAGCTATGCATTACTCGCATCTTTCTTAACAAAATTAGACTTGACAGGAGTAGTAGAAATCGGGGAGACTAACAGCCAAGTTTGGGCGATGTCATGCAGTCGTCGCAGACCTTGCCAAATCGTCTTCACCCCAGGTTCG
>DATNQL010000964.1:0-10903 GCA_036704025.1 Stenomitos sp. | reverse complement strand
GTACTGCTCAAAGCGTTCCTGTCGCGTACTGGTGATGTTAACCGCTGAGCGATTCATGCTCAGGCGTTCGGCGACTAGGCGGAGTCCGAAATGGAATTGCTCATCAAGTTCCTGGAGATTTTCTGGGGTAACCTGTCGTTGATCCATCTTCTGGGCACCCAAAGAATGAGCAGTAAAGGTGAAAGGTACGCCCGTCTCCTCTTCAATCAGAACGCCACAAATGCCCCCATCACCGTAGTGGGCGGTCATCACGTCGGGTAAGCCACCTTGGTTGCGATAAAATTGCAGGATGTTAGGTACCCAGTCTATGACCAAATAAGGCCAAAGTAACTCTTTACGCAAAAATTCTTGAGGGCCAGCCGGTAACCGGATAATGCGGAGGTTATCCACCCCTGGATAAGCGTCCAAGGGTTCTGCAAATTCAGGCCAGTCAGGGTCGATGATTTGGCGGGTGAGAATATCCACTTTGTGACCCTTTTGAGCCATTTCTAGGGCGACTTGCTTAACATAGGTCAGTTGACCGCCAAAATCGGGATGTTCGGATAAGTGACTATCGCCTGGGTCGAAGTTGCCTTGAGGGTTGAGAAATCCAATGTGCATCGCCGAATTCCTAATACGTCTTGGTTTGGCTGGAGATTGTTGCCTGAAGACGGCACTAGAAGAGTTAGGCGATTACATTTAAAACCGACAACAATTTCTGCGATCGCTGCATACTGACCCTTGGGGTGGTGTGATGCCGAGCGATCGCTAGTCGTCAGACTGTCCGTAAGCGCCAGATATTGTATGTCAGAGGGCGATTTCGCGTTTCCTTGATTCAAGTCGCCCACTTCGATTCAGGCATTTCCTCATGCTTAAGTTAATCACTAGTGCCAATGGCTCACCTATACCAAATGACAGAAAGCGATCGCTTTGCTGAGGAAAAATCAGGTCTAGCTTCAGGGGTAGAACCTTACAGGCATTCTTGAGGCGGTTCGATGGTTTTGCTTGTGGACAACTTGTGAAACAGTAGTACTGTAAAAAAATTGCTCAACGGACAGCCACAAAATGAATATTCGTATTGGTAATGGTTACGATATCCATCAACTCGTTACAGGACGCCCCTTGATTTTGGGTGGCATAAAAATTGCCCATGAAATGGGGTTGTTGGGTCATAGTGATGCTGATGTTTTGACCCACGCGATTATGGATGCAATGCTCGGTGCTTTGAGTTTAGGGGATATTGGTCATTACTTCCCCCCCACTGAACCCCAGTGGGCCGGAGCAGATAGTTTAATGTTATTGAGTCAGGTCAATCAGTTGATTCTCTCCGCCGGTTGGCGAATTGGGAATATCGATTCGGTGGTTGTAGCAGAACGCCCGAAACTCAAGTCTCACCTGAAGGCAATGCGCGATCGTCTCAGTGTTACTTTAGAATTACAACCCGACCAAATCAGCATTAAAGCCACCACCAACGAAAAGTTAGGACCCGTCGGACGAGAAGAGGGAATCGCCGCCTATGCGGTTGCTTTACTCGTCAGTTCTTGAAAGTTACAAATTCTGACCTTCAACCTGTCTAGACTGACAATGTCGGATCGGAATCTTAACCACAAACTCAGCACCTTGTCCGGGTACTGAATGACATCGCAGATCACCTCGGTGTTTCTCAACAATAATCTGGTAGCTAATCGCTAACCCCAAACCGGTGCCTTTCCCCACCGCCTTGGTCGTAAAAAATGGGTCAAATAGCTGCTGCTGTGTCTTTTGCGTCATGCCAATCCCATTATCGGCGATGCGAATAAAGACGTGGGTAGGCGAAAGACTAGGAGAGTGGACGGAGGCATGGAGATTTTGGGAGGAGGGGAGGGGGGAGGCAAAGCCATTAGCTGGAAAATACGCCATGTCTTCTTCCCCTTCTCTTCTCTCCTCTTGGGATAAGTTCGGCTTTCCTGCTTGATTGTCCTCGACGAACCCTGTAGTAATTGTGATTCTGGGTAAGGAATGAGTGACAGCTTCCTCCTGAGAACTATCCACCACTAAATACTGACGTCTGCTTTTTTCCTCTACAGCATCGATGGCATTCGTGAGTAAATTCATGAATACCTGATTGAGCTGTCCTGGATAGCACTCCACTAGGGGTAAGCTGCCATACTCTTTAATCAGGGAAATCGCCGGATAACCGGGCTTTCCTTTCAGTCGATTTTGCAGAATCATCAGGGTACTCTCAATCCCGGAGTGAATGTCTACTTGTTTGCTTTCCGACTCATCCAAGCGGGAAAATATGCGTAGCGATCGCACGATTTCCCGAATCCGCTCAGCACCGATCTTCATTGAGTCCTGAAGTTGGGTCAAGTCAGTGATTAAAAAATCCAAATCAATGGCTTCCACATACTCTTGAATGATCTCTGGAGGATGGGGGTAGGTGGCACGATACAGCGCCACAAGACCCAAGAGCTCTTGAAAATACCCTTGAGCATGGATCAGATTGCCGTAAATAAAGTTAACCGGATTGTTAATTTCGTGAGCCACACCGGCCACTAGCTGACCCAGGCTCGACATTTTCTCACTCTGAATCAACTGAGCTTGAGTCCGTTGTAACTGATGTAAGGTTTGTTGCAATTGGGTGGCTTTCTCTTGAGCTTCCTGAGTGGCTCGGCGGCTAGCCGCATAAAGCTCAGCCTGCTTAATCGCAATCAGCAGTTGAGCTTTCACCGCTTGTAAAAGTTCCAATTCCCAATCCGTCCAAGGACGAGCCTGTTGAGTATGAATACAGTTGATCACACCGATGGTTCCTGAAGGCGTCTGCATCGGCAACGACAAGGCGGAAGTACAGTTGAGGGAACGAATAAAGGACTGAAAATTTGGGTCACTCATGGTTTCCACATCATCGATGCGGAGAATTTCTAGATTCAGCAGCTTTTGGTTGAGTGGACCCATCAGATCAACGGGATAGCGACCGGTTCGATCCCCGCAGTCCGGATTACGCGCTTCTTTCACGACTTCCCAATAGGAGCGTTGATCATAAGCGTAATACCAAGCAAACTGGCAGCGATCGATTTGCAACAACTGACGAATTTCTCGGACGGCGGTTTCGAGAATCGTGTTCAAGTCCAAGGATCTGCGGATTTGGTTAGATAGTCGATTGAGGAGTTCTTCCCGCTGTGCTCGTTGTCGTAATTTGGCTTCTGAGTGCCGCAAAGCAGCTTCGGCGGCTTTACGAGCACTGATGTCTTGGACAACACAGAGAAAGTATTGAGGCAAGAGCGTCACACGTCCCGCAGCGCTATCGCCTTGAGGAGTATGTACCAAGGAGGCCGTAATTTCTACCCAAATCGACTCACCATCCTGGCGGAGGTAGCGCTTTTCCAGGGAATAGGTTTCAATTTCACCCATTAAGAGCGATCGCAAATACTTCCGATCCACCACACGATCATCGGGGTGGGTAATATCCTGAAGCGTTCGTTCTAATATTTCCTCACGGCTATAGCCAACAATATCGCAAAACTTCTGATTGACTCGGACAAAGGAACCATCTAGTTCAGCGTGGGTAATGCCAACCGCAGCTTGCTCAAAAGTGGCACGAAAACGTTCTTCACTCTCCCGCAAGGCGGCTCCGATTTGTTTGCGTTTGGTGATATCAATAAAAGAAACGACCGCTGCATAAGGGGTCGTTTCCTGGGGGCGAAATAGGGGTTGTGAATTGAGGCTCAGCCAAGTGAGGGTGCTATCAGGCTTATAAAGACCGATGATTACATCCGTAAAAGATTGCCCAGTACGCAGTGTCAAATGGAGTGGATGTTCCTCCTTAGAAATAGCCTCCCCCTCTTCCGTAATAATCAACCAGTGCGACTCCAGCAACGTCCGTCCCAACAGTTGATCAGCCGACACCCCTAAAATTCGTTCGGCAGCCGTATTGCAGGTGCGAATGATCCCATTGAGATCTTGTAAGATAATGCCCTCTGCCATGGCAGCAATCAAGGAGCGATACCGTTCTTCGGATTCTTGCTGCAACGCCTGTGCCTGCTGGCGCTCGGCAATCTCCTGTTGTAGTTGTTCAATGGTATTGGTGAGAGAACCCGTTCCCCAAATCCCTTCGGTTGCGGTTTCCCTCAGCCGACAATAACTATTGTCACGTTCGGAATCAGGAACTTCCCCGATCGGTAAACGTTCTTTGAATTCGGTGAAAATCATAATTCCACCAATCTCACCATTACGAGTGCGCCAAGGCTGGATTTCCCACTTCACTCTTTGCCGAGAACCGTCCGGCTTGATGAAATAAGCTGAATCTCCTCGCTGAGTTTCCCCCGCTAAACCCAAGGCGAAAATGTTCCGCCATCGCTCCAGTGATTGAAGGGATGTCGCCATGACTGAAGATTTAGCCCAAGGAGGCAAGGATGTGAGGGTATTAGCCTCTTCGCTGGAGGTGTTCTCTAAAGAGAGTTGCAAGGGGGGGGAGTGAAGCGGTGACATGTTCCCCGGCTCATGCAGCCGCAGAGGAAATAGTTTGTAATATTCGCGACCCACAAGGTCTTGATTTTCTAAAGCGTAATCGATCAGCCACCGACGAGACGTGAGCAAGTAACGCAGCTCACAATCGAGCATGGCTACAGCAGCCGGCATGTGTTCTACAAAAGCAGAAAACAGCTCTAAATTAGCTAACACCGAGGGTTGACCTTCAAGTTGCATTCATCAAACGCTCAATTGTAGAAAATTTTGCCCTGAGTCTCTATTTTATTGAAGGGATTGAGTGAGAGTATCGCAATCTATAAGGGTCTACCCTACTCCGATTCATCCTTAAGAAGAAATCTAAAACTCTATCCTCATGCATCCCTTCCTTAATCAATTATCGGTTTAAAAGCCGCCAACTACCTATGTTCAAAAGTAGATTAAATTTACAATTCTACTTCTTAGAGAAAATGAGCTGGTCAAAGATTAGTACATTGAAACACAAAATCTTCCAATTAATCAGCAGGTTTAATATCTCTGACTAGGGAATTAATAGAGTGAGCTGAACATGGGGGTTCGGTCAAGGGCTTAATCCTATTGATTACGTCTCACTTCTGCCATAAAGTCAGGATTCAGGGTCGGCTCAACTTTGATAGGGGAATCGAGTGCCATTTTACTGAGTAACGAGCCAGAGTGGGATTCGCCTCGTCAACAATTGGAAAATGAGTGAGTTGATGATAGTTATTACAAGAGCTTGCCTTCTCGCAAAATCCGATTAAGCACCAATCCATACTAATTTGTCTATGAATGACTCTGCTTTGGCAATAGGAAACCAGGACGCGGTAGCGTCGAAGACCCAAACCTCTACGGACTGGTCAACCCTACTACAACAGCTCCTCGACCGACAATCTTTATCTCAGGCTCAGGCATCGCAACTCATGCGGGGATGGCTGCATGAAGAAGTTCCAGAGGTTTTATCCGGCGCGATTCTCGCCGCCATCCAAACGAAAGGTGTGTCCGCCGCAGAACTAGCCGGGATGGCTCAGGTGTTACAAGCCCAATCGTTACAGAAGATGGTGCTTGAACACACGGTTCCTGTCATTGATACCTGTGGTACCGGTGGGGATGGAGCCTCAACGTTTAATATCTCAACCGCTGTGGCTTTTGTTGCGGCTGGCGCAGGTGTTCGGGTAGCCAAGCATGGTAATCGTTCGGCTTCTAGCAAAGTGGGTTCGGCAGATGTGTTGGAAGCACTAGGCGTTAACCTTTCGGCTGAGACGGAAAAGGTCGTGGCAGCATTACATGAAGTCGGTGTGACGTTCCTATTTGCACGGGGTTGGCACCCAGCGCTGAAGGTCGTCGCTCCCCTCCGGCAAACGCTCAAGGTACGGACAATCTTTAATCTTTTAGGTCCACTCGTTAATCCGTTACGCCCGACCGGTCAAATCGTTGGTGTCTGCGACCCACAACTGGTGACAACGATTGCCCAAGCGTTGTGTCAAATGGGAACCCCAAAGGCGATTGTCCTGCATGGACGGGAAAAATTGGATGAAGCGGGATTGGCAGACGAAACGGATTTAGCTTTATTGTCACAAGGTGAAGTGCGATTATCCACCCTCAATCCTCAACAGCTCGGTTTAACGCCAGCACCAACAGAGGCGCTGCGCGGCGGAAATGTAGAGGAAAATGCACTGATATTACGGAATGTCTTGCAAGGGCAGGGAACCTCAGCCCAGCAGGATGCTGTCGCCTTGAATGCCTCCTTAGCGCTGCAAGTCGGCGGTCTAATTCCTCTAGAAAACCATCAAGCTGGGATTGAGATGGCGAGGGATGTGATTGATAGTGGTGCCGCCTGGTCGAAGCTAGAGCAGCTAGTCCAGTTTTTAGGTCGGGATTAAGGCGTATTGCCTATCTTCGGGTGAATTTGTAGGAGCATCAAGCAACAGGGACTGATTTGTGATCTGACAGCGTGATCATCACGAGCCGTTTTAGCCTAAGTTATAGGGCTAACGACGATGAAACTCCACAACATCTTGTTTGAGCGAAACGTCATATTGGCTAAAAAAGTCTTGACCCAGTAGCCCGATATCTAGCTCGGCTCCACCAATGCTGACTCGAACCTTCCGTTCCACAGCTCCGTTAACGGCAATGGATTCAACGATGCCAGTGCGAAACGTCACACCTTTAGCACTGGCTGTATTCGCTGTCACAGCACCATCGGGAACAATGTTGAGACTTTTGGCCATGGCTTGGGTGATAACCGTGCCACTGGCCCCCGTATCGACCACCATCTCGAAGGTTTGTGTGCCATTGAAGGTAACATCAATGACTGGGGTACCGCGTTGGCGGCGTTTGATGGGGGCTGTAAACACCCCTTGTGCGTCTGTATTGGTTTTAGGGTTAGGGATTGCACCCGGTGTTGCCGTTACAGGAGTTTTGGAGCTAGATGTTGGATTGGGGGAGGGTGATGAGGGGAGAAAGATAGCTCCGGGAAGAGGAATTTCTGTTGTTGACGAGGCACTGGAACCCGAGCGAGTGGCTTTTTGTTGAGCCACCCCTAGATTTCGTTGGTATTGTGTAATTTTCGGCTGAGCGATCGCATGATAAGAACTTGAAGATGGCACCCTCTTCAATAACCCAATCGCCTCTTGCCAGCGAGTGATCACTAACTGCCAATCACCGGCAGACTGAGCGGATTCAGCCATGGTTTCAGCACTGTAGGCAGCATCCATCGCCCGTTCATAAGCATCCTTTGGGTTAATGGTGGGTTGGTTGATGGGTGTCGCGATCGGCTTAACAGGTGGACGAGTAGCGGGACTCGGAGTGGGAGCGGTTGCCACGGGCACCGTTGGTTCCTTTGAACTCCACAAAGAATTGACCGCGCTACAAGCCACATGGGTCACGGATAAGGTGCCTGAAAGCAGAAGGATAGCGGCACTCTTCTGAGAAGGCATGGGCGTTGATGGCTCTGATGAACTGTCCATTTTCCAGTTTAAACGTGGCATTGAGAAGCCATGCCGTTCGGATTAAACTGTCAGGTATAGATTTTCATGCCTCATACTGGGAGAGTGAGCGTTGTTATCGCCTCATCACAATTAACCTTCCCAAAACCTCTCATGCCTCAGTTAAGCGTGAGATAATAGCACGTCAGTTATTAGTTGTCTGTCGTTATTTCATCCACTGACCACTGACTACTAACAACCAACCACTCACCACGATATAACTGCTTATGCCTGTTTCAGCAGCTACACCTGCTCTGCTCGTACTGGCAGATGGGACATCTTACAAGGGTTGGTCTTTCGGAGCCACGGGTACCGCCATTGGAGAGGTTGTGTTTAACACCGCCATGACGGGTTATCAGGAGGTGGCAACCGACCCCAGCTACTGTGGTCAGATTGTCACCTTCACCTATCCAGAATTAGGCAATACGGGAGTCAACCCAGAGGATGAGGAATCTGCACATCCTCATATCCGGGGGGCGATTGCTCGTAATATTTGTTGGCGTCCGAGCAACTGGCGTTCCACTCAGTCCTTGCCCGACTATCTAAAAGAACGCAACATCCCTGGAATCTACGGCATTGATACCCGATCCCTAACCCGAAAACTGCGTTCATCGGGTGCCATGAACGGCGGCATTTCCACCGAAATCCTAGATGCTGGGGAATTGCTTAAGCAAGTGACAGCCGCTCCTAGTATGGCTGGATTAAATCTAGTTCGGGAAGTTACAACCACAGAAGTTTATGAGTGGTCTGATCCTACCGACAGCCATTGGGAATTTGGCCCGATTGTTGAGGGGAACAATAGTGCACCCCTAACAGTTGTAGCCATAGACTTTGGCATCAAACGCAACATCCTACGGCGTCTAGCCAGCTACGGTTGCCGCGTCATCGTCGTTCCTGCGGATACACCCCCCGAGGAAATTCTTAAGCATCATCCAGACGGAATCTTTCTCTCCAATGGACCAGGAGATCCTGCGGCTGTCAGTGAAGGGATTGAAACCACCAAGGCTTTGTTAAAGCAAGAAAAACCCGTGTTTGGTATCTGCATGGGGCACCAGATTCTTGGTCTTTCTATGGGGGCACAAACCTTTAAACTTAAATTTGGGCATCGTGGCTTAAACCACCCCGCTGGCTTACAGCGACAGGTGGAAATCACGAGTCAAAATCACGGTTTTGCGATTGACGCTGATACCTTAGACGCTGAGGTGGAAATTACTCATCTCAACCTCAATGACCACACGGTGGCTGGACTGCGTCATAAATCTTTACCTTTCTTCTCGGTGCAGTACCACCCAGAAGCTAGCCCCGGCCCCCATGATGCAGATTATCTGTTTGAGCAGTTTGTACAAACGATGCGTTCCAGCCAATCCCTGCAAGCGGCAAGTTAAGCTCATCGGCAAGCCGTCTGATACCTGGACAAGAGTTTCGCCGCCCTGACAGGAGGATGTCAATAATCCCCAGAAAAAAAAGCCTTGCCAAAAATCTCAAGGTACTTTAAATTAAACGGGAACTTCTCGCTATACTATTGCATACGGCGTAGGAGTTCGTCCGAAACAAGCCTTAGGCCGCTTCGGCACTTTATAATAAGGCCGATGAGTCTAGGCAAAGCATCGACCATACGGTGTAAAACACCGGAACCTAAGCCTGAAAATGGCTTGGCGAGGATCGGGAATGCCGTGTAAAGCCCCAACCAGAGCACTTAATATCTGTTCAGGGAAACACGCTCAGCCCAAGACTCCCTAGTCAAAGCTACAGGCTGAATCGTGGAAATGCCAAAATTATCATGTTGTTACGCTACAGCTAGGAGGGTGTTATTCCTGAGCCACTAACCCTGACAGTCAGCTTAAGGGGCACTCGCGAAGTTAGGGAAAATTGCCAACTTTTCCGCCTCACTGGATTGTTAGATGCCTTTTCGGAAGCTACTTTCCGTAAGGTAGTCAGTAAACATATTGATGAGGGACCGGCAAATATTGTCTTGGACCTTTCCAAGATTGACTTTGTCGATAGCTCCGGCTTGGGGGCTTTGGTGCAGTTAGTGAAAAAAGCTCAAAGCGCCGGGGGAACCTTACAAATTGTGACGAATCCCCGTGTCACTCAAACCGTCAAGCTGGTACGCCTGGAAAAATTTCTCTCGCTGCAACCCTCTGTTGAGGAAGCCTTAGAGAATATCAACGGAAACGGAAGCTGACGAAGTCTTGCAGAGAAAGGCTAGGGCGGGTTACTCAACCCGCCTTTGCTCTGTTCAGGGAATCGTGAACTTTTTGGCATCCTCTAATTTAAGAGACGATTCCAGGCAACGCTAAAATTTAGAGAGAGGTCGGGCAAACGTTGTGACACCACAGGAGGAAGAGAGTTTAAAAGTTTTGGCATCTCAGTCGGCGCTCTCGTGGGCGGAATTGCGATTCAAGCAATTGAGCGCTATCACGATTTCTCCATCCCGCATTCAACAAGTGTCACCAGCCTCCCTAGCGTATCTAGGAGACGCGGTTTACGAACTTTATATCCGAACCTGTTATTTACTTCCACCCAGACGCCCTTGTGACTATCATCAGCAGGTCGTAGCTCAAGTCCGAGCGGAAAGTCAAGCGAAAATCCTGCGATTGCTCGAACCTTACCTTACCGATTCCGAATTAGAAATTTTACGGCGTGGGCGAAATGCTGCCACAGGACATCCCCGACGCCTAGACCCCAAAATTTATCAACAAGCGACGAGCTTGGAGACGTTACTAGGATACCTATATCTTCTCGATCCCCAGCGCCTAACTCAGTTGTTGGCTCTTTTAGACCTCGATCCCCGTTAAAAATTCATCAAATTCTAATCCTATGTCTAAACCAGACCGCCGTCCTCACGCTACCGGCAAGCCAAAGCGAGGGAAACCCTTTCGTGACTCGCGTGAGAATCGCAAATTTTCTTCGGCCCCAGATCAACCGTCTGACCGACAGGGGCGTAGCTACAGCGACAAGCCCAAGCCAGGAAAGCCTTCTCGCCCTCAAAGCTCTAGCCCAAAACTGCGTCACGCCCAAGGCGCTCCCGCAGAGCGCATAGAGCGGCGTCATGCGGGTAAGGGTAAGCCTCATCCGCAAAAGTCAGGGTCTCGCCCACAGCCCAGGGGAGCTAATTTCGAGTCACCCTATGAAGCGAGAAGCAGAGATAGAGACAGGAATACCCAGCCAAAGGAGGCTAAGCGACATATTCCATCCAAGTCGGTACATAAAGAGCGCCAGGAGTCGCCCAATTTTGAGCCGACCCATCCCGATGCCAATTTGGCGACGGATACAGATACATCAGAGGACACCGACTTAATTTATGGGCGTCATCCCGTCCTTGCCGCACTGGAAAACCAGCGCCAGCTAAACCGGGTTTGGATTCTTCCCCAACTGCGTTACGATCCCCGTTTTCATTCCTTACTACTCCAAGCCAAAGCCAACGGTACGATCATTGATGAAGTCGAGCCACGTCGTCTCAGCCAAATTACGGCGGG
>DATNQL010000963.1:0-6627 GCA_036704025.1 Stenomitos sp. | reverse complement strand
CCTGCTACGACAGATGGTACTGGTGAGAGCTTTCCCAAATTTAGATAAAGAGCAGCGTCTCAGCAAGATTACAGAAGTTTTTGATAGTCCTGAAACTTTAGATCGCTTGTGCTGTGTCAGTGGTGGTCATGTGCGGTATTTGTTGCGGATGCTGCAAAACTGCATCAGGAAGGAGATGAATCTGCCCATCTCCCGTAACACCCTAGAAAAGGTGATTCGAGAAGAGCGTAACCAGGTAGTACTTGCGGTTACAGATGATGACTGGGACTTACTTTACCAAGTATCACAACAAAAAAAGGTGAGAGGAGATGAAGGATACCATAGACTAATCCGCAGCCTGTTCGTCTATGAGTACCGAGACTCCCAAGGGTTTTGGTTTGGCCTCAATCCGATTTTTGCAGAAGCATTAGAGGCGAGAAAAAAGCAGGAATTACTAGACAACGCACTAGCCAAAGCCCAGCAGTTCCTTATACAGGCAGGTGCAGTAACCAGTAGGGAGGAGAGGGAGAGGTGTGCGCTGCGAGTTCAATCGGTTCCAGGTAGGCTCAAGTCCTATGCACCATTACCAGTGATGTTTACTGATCAGCCAGTTGATCAGGATATCATCGAGCTAGTGCAACACGCTGCACAGCTTGGAGAGAATCGCCAGCAGCAAGCTGCTATACTTCTCTACCGAGAACCGCCGGATACCCTCTTCCGGATGCGGATGGCTGAGGTGCGGCTGCGCGACCATTTCGTCCTTATCCCAATTCCTTTTGCAGCTGTGGAGCAAGCATTAACTGATGAGGCTGCCTCCACAGGGCTAATTGCCCAGTACGCGGGTCGTTATCTACCGGGTGCTGATCTGTTTGATGACCGCAATGCCATTGGCGATACTCTCTGCTTTTTTGGGCGAGGAAACTTACTGCATAGCTTGGAAGAAGACCTCCGTCGAAACCAAGGGATTGGGTTGTTTGGATTGCGAAAATCAGGAAAAACTTCTTTGTTGCTGCAATTAGGTTTTGCCATGCGGCAGCACCCGGTCGTTCACATAGACCTCCAGCCTTATGGTGGTAAACTACGTTACGGTGCTGAATTATTTAATAAAATCCTCCAGGAACTTGCTCAGTTACTTAGAAAACGCGCTTCTAACTCTACCTCAAGCTTTGAAAGTTTTCAGCGCGATTGTCCAGCAGTAGATTTGACTACTGATTTTTCTAAACAGGTTTCTAATCTTGCCAAGCGCCTAGGTGAAGCTGGATATCAGCTACCCATCCTTGTATTCTTAGACGAGATTGAAAGGATTCTTCCTACAGAGGCGGACTCACGAGAACGGGCAGAGGAATTTAATGCTTTTTTTGGCGTGCTGCGGGCACTGAGTCAGGAACAAAAATTGCTCTCTCTTCTAATTGCTGATGTACATCCTGACTTCAATCGTATTAATCAATGGTCTCAAGTAGGTGTGCCAACCAATCCAGTTTTTAGCTTTTTTAAAGAAGTCTTTGTTTCTCCCTTCTCCCAAGAAGAGACAAAAGAAATGCTCACTGAAATCGGAAAACTGATGAGCGTGGCATTTGATGAAGAAACTCTGGTAGCCATCCATCTAGAAAGTGGTGGACATCCCTTTATTGCTCGACAGATGGCAAGTTTATTGTGTAAAAAAGCAGGCAAAGAGAAGAGCGAACAAGGTGAATTGGTTAAATTGTCAGAAGCCAAGCGCTATTTGAACAGACCTTTTAAGCATTCTGGTATTTTAAAAGACTACTTTGATCAGAACATTTGGGCTGATCTACAGAAGCGTAACTTTGCTTCAGCGATGGCAGTCTTACAGCTTCTTGCCAGCAATGAAGAGTCAGCCGAGGGAGTAAAAGAGGAAACCTTACTAGACCAACTTAGTCATAATTTCAGTGAGAGCGAATGTACAGATGCCCTTCTGTGGTTAGAAGCAGTGGGATTAGTGGCGCGAGATGAGTTAGAGGATGATGATAGCTACCGAATTCAAGTACTGCTGATGTCACGCTGGCTACGGATGCAAATGAAACCGGAGGAGATTCACCAATGGCAGGTCAAATAAGAACTCGCCCCTTTGATAACTTTAGGCTAGCAATCACCGACCCCCTCTACTTCTTCGGACGCCGCGATTTACTTTCAGAAATTCAGCGATCACCCTTTGAGGTACGGGTTCTTCTAGGTGGAAGTCGTATGGGTAAAACT
Organism: Stenomitos sp.; assembly: GCA_036704025.1. Classification (GTDB taxonomy): domain Bacteria; phylum Cyanobacteriota; class Cyanobacteriia; order Cyanobacteriales; family Coleofasciculaceae; genus Allocoleopsis. Next base: position 4,434 of record DATNQL010000963.1, on the reverse strand, counting down.
AGCACTCTAAATGGTGTCCGATTACATTTTCTAGACGCTGGAAACCAAGAGTATTTTCGAGCATTTCCCGTTTTGTTTGACTTCCAACGAGAACAACCTAAAAGTCTGGAGAACTTCCTCTACCTTCTAATTGCCCGATTGCGGGAAGCAATTGCAAATCCTCAACAAGAACCCAACTCAGAATCGAATTGGCAACAAACCTACCGCCGATTCTTGAGGCAATTATCAGGAGCAGAAGTTGGAATATTTGGAATTAAACTCAATGTCACAAATCCCAATCAAGAACGTTGCCTAGTTCAAGAAGACTTTCGCCAAGATTTACTGGCAATTATCAAGCAGCTTCAGAAGCATGAATTTGAAGGAGTTTGCTTCCTGTTCGATGGAGCAGAATTTATCATCAGCCAAGATTGGGCGAATCATGCTTGGAGTTATCTGCGAGGGTTAAAGGATATGGACACTGCCATCAGCCCCTTTTTGGGACTGGTATTATCTGGTTATCGTGACTTGAAAAATTATCAGCAGCGCACGGGTTCCCCATTGTTGAATATTGCTAAAGTCGAGTGGTTAAGCCTATTAACTAAATCAGAAATACGGACACTGATTGCCCGTCGTTGTGAGAATGAGCAAATTCAGCTTACTGAGCAGGTAGTGAATGCAGTTATAGCGTGGGCAGGGTGTCATCCCTACCTAACCCAACAGATGCTCAACGCTATCTTTGATAATCGCCGCCTGGACAAACTTCGCTCCCCCAAAGATTTAATTCGTTACCTGATTAGGCAGCAGCACGACAAAGATTTTTCAGCTTTGTGGGACGGCAAGACAAAAAGTTATGGCTTCAGTGAAAAGGAGCAAGCAGTTTATCTAGCACTGGTTAAACAAAGACAAGGAACCGCCGAAACTTTAGCATCACAAGTTCAACTAAGTTTTGGAGAAGTGGAAGATACGCTTGAGGTGCTTGCAGGCACTGGTGTAATTCGGCAGTTAGATGATGAGCGGTATGCAGTGGGTGCAAAGCTTTTTGAGCAGTGGGTTACACAGGAGAGACGCTCACCTTAAGTAGAAAGACAGGCTACTTGATTAAATTTTAAAAACTTGTGAATATCTTTTGTCTTAGACGTAATCTTGGTAATGTCAACAGAAAACTCCACATCGCTGATTTCAACGGGCGTTTGCAAAATCTCGCCAATCTCGCGAAACAGATTCACAAAGTATCCAGGTTTCAGGTTAATTTGAATCGCTTCCAGACTTTCACTGACTGAACATGCGATCGCAAGCATGATATCCGTCACATCAACATCCGCCATTTCCAAAACTTGCCCTCTGCCTTCTGCCTTCTGCCTTCTGCTATACCTCAAGATTTTGGCAGAAATTCACTAGAAATCCCTGGAATCCCCTCACACAAACCACGGGAGTCCCCAGAAATGGCTGAAGTTCCTAACCTCGCCGCGTCCACACTATCCGGAACTCCTACACTAATCGCATCGCTAATCCGCACACGGTTGGGATTCTTTAGATAATCATGCAGCCAACGGCAACCCTGCTGGAGCAAATCGTCCAAATCCAAATTCCACAGAATGACACTTGTATCTGCACTCGCGGAGGCTAACCACTTGCCATCGGGACTAAAACTCACCCCATAAACCTCAGCCGTGTGACCCTCCAACGTCTTAATCAAATTGCCGTCCCGACTCCAGAGATTCACCTTTTTATCTTCACTGACAGAAGCCATTAACTTCCCATCGGGGCTGAAACTTACCCCATTGACGGCACCATTATGTCCCTTCAATGACATAATTGGCTGCTCCTTGCGACTCCAACTGTCCCACTTCCAAAGGTTGACCGTTCCATCACTACTTGCCGAAGCCATCAACTTTCCATCAGGACTAAAACTCACCCAATTAACCGCATCATTATGTCCCTTCAATGTCGCCAACAATTTGCCGTCTTTGCGCTGCCATAGTTTCACCGTTTTGTCTTCGCTAGCAGAAGCGATTAACTTCCCATCCGGACTGAAACTCACGCCCCTCACGTCACTGTCATGACCGATTAACGTTTGCTGAAAAGAGCCATCCGCTTTCCAAAGTTTCACCGTATGATCCGCACTACTAGAGGCAATGAACTGACCGTCGGGACTGAAACTCACACTCGTCACCGCCTCCTCATGCCCGACGAAAGTGTTCAGCAATGTGCCATCCGTTTTCCAGAGTTTGACCGTTTTGTCGTCACTGGCTGTAGCCAGAGTCTTGCCGTCGGGCGACCAACTCACATGATTAACCGTATCCTGATGCGCCTCAAAACTGACGAGCAACTGACCCTCTTGATGCCAAAGTTTGACCGTTTTGTCGTCACTGGCTGTAGCCAGAGTCTTGCCGTCGGGCGACCAACTCACACAATTGACGCTCTCGCTATGATTCTTGAGGGCTTTGAGTGAGCGGCTGTTGACGTGCCACAGTTTAATCGTATTGTCAGCACTGGCACTCGCCAGAGTCTGACCTTTGGGACTGAAGCTCACGCCTTGAACCAAATTCCCATGCCCTTTCAGGGTTTCTATCAAGGTGCCGTCCCGACGCCAGAGTTTAACCGTGTTGTCCGCACTGGCACTCGCCAACATCTCACCATCACGGCTAAATGTGACATTAATCACCCAATTATTATGTCCCTTCAAAGTATGCATCCGAACACCGTCACGACGCCAGAGTTTAACGGTTTTGTCGGCACTTGAACTCGCCAGCATCTGGCTATCTGGACTAAAACTGACACTCATCACGGCGGCATCATGAGCCTTCCAGCTTTTCAGGAAAGTGCCATCCCGACGCCAGAGGGTGATAGTCTGGTCTTTACCCGCAGAGGCAATCAGTTGACCATCGGGGCTGAAACTCACCCCCATCACCCGATCCGTATGCCCAGTTAGGGTTTTCAGCAAGACACCATTCGTGTTCCAAAGTTTTACGGTGCCGTCCCAACTGGCAGAAGCCATGAGGCTGCTGTCGGGGCTAAAACTAACCGTCGAGACGGGAGCGGTATGTCCCTTGAAGGTATTGAGCAGGACACCGTCACTGCGCCACAACTTGACGGTTTGATCTTCACTAGCAGAAGCGATTAGCTGACCATTTGGGCTAAAACTGACGCTATACACCCCAGCCTGATGACCGGGTAAGTTTTTCACGAAGGTGCCGTCGGCTTGCCACAGCTTGAGCGTGGTATCCTTACTACCTGAAACGAGGAGCTTACCGTCAGGACTCCAACTCACACTACTCACCCAATCGGTATGCCCTTCCAAGCGGTTATACTCTCTCACCCCATACACCGTCTGCTGTAGAGCTGTAATCACCCGCGTCCGAGTCTCCGCCGTTGTCCCTAAAGAGCGTTTCAAGTCTTGACCGGCTCGGATACTTTTGAGCAAGGCATCAAATCGTCGGTTCGTGGCTACCAGGGCTTCCGAGGAAGCACTCAAGGCATTGAGCTGGGCGTTCGTTTCGCCAATTAAAGCGCGTAACCCCAATCCCACGGCAATGATGCTAATGGTGAACAGCGCGATGCCAACGTATCGGGCTTCTCGCAGACTCCTTTTCAGGACTTGATTGAGTTGTTCCTCGGTTTTCCGTTGTTTGGCTGTGGCTTGTGCAAGTTTGCCTCGGAGTTCTTTTTCTCGGAGTTCGGCGCGAAGTTGTTCAATCTCACTTTGACTTAGTTTGTCTCTTTGGCGCAGTTCCTCTAATTCATTTTGGATTCTTAATTGCTTCTTTTGGCGGATAAATTCAACTAAATAATCATGGACGAGTTGATAGCGATTAGCTGGAACTTCGGGCAACAAAAACACTAAACCCGATTTCTCTAAAATTTCTAAAATTAAATCGAGTTGTCCCGCTTCAATGCCCGATTCAGCGGCTAATTCAGCACGAGTTTTTAGGGGACGATTGTCATTTTCATCCGTGAGTAAGTGCAGCACTAGCCACGCCGCATATTCATTTTCCGGGCCACAATCTTGAATGGTTTTTTCTAAAAATCGCTCAACCAGTCTTTGCTTGGGACCCGATTGTCGATACCGCTCCAAGGTTGTAATGTTCTCTTCTTGCAGTTGTGCACCAACCACTTGTAACTCAATCGGACGAACGGCACCCGATCCATCGGCTAAATCCTGCACTAATTCATCAATCAGCGATGATTCTAAATAAAAATGAGCACGCTCCGTTAAGCTTTGAATCACGGCACGGGCATCTTCTAAAGAAAAGTTCCCTAAAGGATAACGAATTCTTCGGTCTAGAATATTATTATTAATAACTTCCAAGTCGTTAATTTGCTCAACTTCCAATAAATAATGCAGGTAATCTTCCCGCAGGGAAAGAATCACTTTCACAAAAGGAATATTGAGACAAGCCTTTAAGAAATCATAAAACAGGAAGCGCTGGGAGAGGGCTGAAACAAAGAAAAATT
>DATNQL010000962.1:0-9613 GCA_036704025.1 Stenomitos sp. | reverse complement strand
TTTGACGATGAACTTGCCCATCCATCCGATTATGGAGCAAAGTTTTGCCGTCATTGACCGAGAAATTGGCGCACACAACTTTAATCCTGCTGAGTATGCCATTGTCAGGCGAGTTATTCACAGTACGGCTGACTTTGAATTTGCCCAATTGATTCGATTTAATGAAGGTGCTATCGCATCTGCCATCCAGGCGATCCAACAGCAAACACCCATTATCACCGATGTCGGCATGGTGAAACAGGGAGTCGCGGGAATGGTGGCGAAAACCTTTGGCAACCCCCTGATTGCTGCTGTGGAACAGGTATCGGAAGCACTACCGGGCAAGACACGCACCGAAACCGGATTAATCCAATGCTTCGAGCAATATCCAGGCGCGATTTATGTGATTGGCAATGCCCCCACTGCCCTCCTCGCGTTGTGTGCCCAGCTTCCAACATCACCTATTCAACCCGCTTTAGTGATTGGTGTACCCGTCGGCTTCATCTCGGTGATCGAATCCAAGGAAGCTTTAGCACAAACATCCGTGCCTCAGATTCGTGTTGAGGGACGTAAAGGCGGTTCACCCGTTGCGGCTGCCATCCTTAATGCTTTAATGGTTTTGGCTTGGGAACAGAAAGATGAGATGTGAGGTGCGACAACTTGCCACTGGATAGAAATCCACAATCTACCCCCCCTAACCCCTCTGCCCTAATCAGGGAGGGAAAAAATCCAACATGACAGAAGTACACGTTGTTGGCATTGGTTTGGATGGGGCAACGGGATTAACGGATACCGTGCGGCAGATAGTGGAACAGGCAACGTTATTAGTGGGGAGCGATCGCCTTTTAAGCTATTTCCCCAACCACCCAGCTTCACGCCTGGTATTGGGAGATTTTATCAAGACGATTCGAGAGATTCGCGCCCAACTGGCGGTAGCTGACACTAACAGTTGTATTGTGGTACTCGCGACGGGTGATCCACTGTTTTTCGGCTTAGGACGATTGTTACTCGAAGAACTGCCGCGAGAGCAACTCACCTTTCATCCCCATACCAGTTCAGTTCAGCTAGCCTTCAACCGAATTAAAGTACCTTGGCAGGATGCCCGCGCAATCAGTATCCACGGACGCTCGATGGAGTCGTTGACAGTTGCGCTACAACAAGGGGTTGACAAAATTGCCGTCCTGACAGATGGGACGAATACGCCTAGTGCGATCGCACGTTTGTTAGTGGCTCTGGATTTATCCAATCGTTACGAGTTCTGGGTATGTGAAAACCTGGGAGGTAGCGATGAGCGGGTTCAATGCCTATCGGTGGATGAGTTATCACACAAAACGTTTGCACCGCTCAATGTCGTTGTATTACTGCGTAAGTCAGAGCCAGGGGAGCAACTGATCGATGTGAACTCTCTCCCTGTAATGGGATTACCGGACGAGATATTCTTAAGTTTTAGCGATCGCCCTGGTTTGATCACGAAGCGGGAAGTGCGGCTTCTCATCTTGGGAGAATTGGCACTACAACCCAGGTTAACCATTTGGGACATCGGCGCAGGTACAGGTTCAGTTTCGATTGAGATGGCTCGTTTATCGGCAACTTCTCAGGTATATGCGATCGAGAAAACGGCGATCGGAAGTACTTTAATTGAACAGAACTGCCAACGTCTCCAGGTGAAAAATGTTACCTCAATTCACGGCAATGCACCGGGGATTTTGCAGCATCTTCCAGCACCCCAGCGCGTTTTTATTGGTGGGAGTGGGGGTAATTTAAAAGCTATTCTCGATATCTGTAACGTCCGGTTGGTTCCCGGTGGGATGGTGGTACTCGCTTTAGCCACCTTGGAACATCTCAACACCGCTCTCGACTGGTTCAACTCTCGTCACTGGCAATATCGATTATTACAAGTACAGATATCGCGATCGGTACCTATAGGAGAATTAACTCGTTTTAATCCGCTTAACCCGGTGACAATTGTAACGGCAACTCATCCAGTTGAGGCGTGATACCATGTCCGGTGATATAAGCTCGATAAAATTTTTGTTGTTTTTTGTTGCGCTTGAACACTAAAGCGCAGCTATGGACTTTATATAATGCGTCATGAGGCGGACATGATATCACTGCCAAACTTCGGTCAAATCTAAGACAAATCCCGGCAACACATCTTCCCCTGACAATGTGGTGGGATGATCTAATATTTCCACATCCTGACCCAGTCTATAGATCTCAACTTTTCGATTCTTCCGGTCAATTAACCAGCCCAAACTGGCTCCATTTGCTATGTATTCCCGCATTTTTTCCCGCAATGGTTCCATGTTGTCAGACTTGGAGCGAAGTTCTACAACAAAATCTGGACATAGGGGAGCAAACCCTTCTCGTTCTTTGGGTGTGAGAGCTTGCCATCGTTCTAATTTAACCCAAGAGGCATCTGGGGATCGGTCAGCGCCATTTGGCAGTTGAAATCCGGTAGAAGAGTCAAATACTTCCCCTAGCTTAGTTTGGCGGTTCCATAGCCAAAGTTGTCCTGATAAGTCTTGATTATGTTTGCCTGTTTCGCTTCCAGTCGGGGGCATGACGATTAATTCTCCTGTAGCCGTTCTTTCGAGCCTTAAGTCAGGGTTGACGGCGGCAATTTGCTGGAACTGCTCATAAGTTACTTTGAAGGTTTGGGGAATGGCAATGGTGGGGTTGAGCATACTATAGAGCCTCGCACACAAGCGATTACTTTCTCTATGGTGTCATAGGTGGGCAGAGGGGAAAGTGTCGTTGAGCTTTTAGGTAGAAGGAATGATGTGACAAGTACCAGGAATATGAAATTTTCCCACAAGAGGTTCAGCTCAGTTGGGTAGACAGTCATGGACAGTCATGACGCTAAAAAACGAAGAATAATAGGCGAAATAGTTGTATCATGAAAAACCGTCAGATTATGCTTAACAAGCTGAGATTTCTCATCCCCAATAAAAATCCCATGAGGCGTCAGGCAAGAGAAATAATAGTAAGGCACCTACTCCCAGTAAACAAAGAAAACCAGCAACCCCAGCTAAGGGGTTTTCCCCCACACCGGTCATCCAGATTGGGCCTTTGCCTGTGTAAGAAATTAATTCAGCCGCATCCAGGCATGTCAAGCCCCAAATCCATCCAGCATGAAGTCCCCATGCTAAACCTAAACTACCGCCATCTACCCAACGAGCTAGCACTAATACCATTCCCATAAACCACAGTCCCGGCAGTTGAGGCAAGGTATTTTGCTGCTCCCAAATGAGGTGCAATAAGGCAAAAATAATGCTAGAAATTACAGCGGCTACCCAGCCAGAGTAATCCTGTTGTAATTCATTGAGTAACCAGCCGCGAAAGACTAACTCTTCTGTAACCCCAATCCACAATCCCAAAAACAGTACTGGTAGTAAAACTTTTGCTAAGCGCTGCCAATTTTGGTGATGCCACTCGATCCAACCGAGTAACCACTGCCCCATAAAAATAACGATTAAGCTTAGTACCCCTAAGCCTAATCCTTGCCCTAATGAACTTAAAGCCGCTAATTTCCAGTCCAAGCCATAATTAGAAAAAGACACCCCCTCTACCCAAGATGCCCCCCATAAAAGGGGGGGGGCAATTAGGTAAAGTGCAGCGAGTAATGGCAGCTTTTGCTCTGCTGCCAAAGGCTTAAGAGGATGCCATTTCAGGAGTGTAGCGATAGGAATTGCCAAAGGCAGCCACAAAGCGACCCAAGTGATGAAAAAAGCCGCTATTTTTACCAGAGCTGATGATGTTACCAGAGACATCAACCCGTGATTAGCTGCCTGCTCAAATATAGCCATTGGCACGATCGGCAAATTGTGAGGAGCTACAGATCGAAAGCGTACACAAGGATGGATAAATCCACAACCCATCCTTAAGGGTTACCCCTTATACATCGGCGGTTTCCAGTTCTTGATCGTCAACCCGGCTTGTATCACCATCCACCTGTTTTAGATGGATATGCTTGTAGCCCAGTTTAATTTCAAACTCATCACCGGGCTTTAATCCCATTGCCTGAGTGTAGGTGGCACCAATTACAATTTGACCGTTTTTATGAACGCTCACCCGATAGGTCGGCTCCCGACCACGACCATCTTTTGTTCCCTCTGGATCAAGAGGAACACCCTTAGCCGCAAGCACCGCATCATAAAAATCTGTTAAATTGACACGGGTTTGGTCGTTTTTAGTTACGGTGTAATAGCCGCAGCGTTTTGCTGTTTCTCGCCGGGGCAAGTGGGAAAGCTCTTTTACTTTTTGAAGCAAGGCTTTCCCTGTCAGTGGAGCAGTTTGGGTTTCTGTCATACTTTTGCAAGATATCCTTCAAATTTCAGGATGGTATTGGTCATTTCCCAGTCAAGCTATGAAAGCTCTATAAAAAATATATCGTTAAATCTCTCTCAATTGACAAGTGTTTTTTGATCATTTCTTCTAATCTTCATGCATTTTAGCAATTGCTGATTTTTCTACAACTCATTAACGCTTCTATGAGTGAAATTCTCCCTAGGGCAATTTTCTGGGTCGTTCGATCAAAATAGAAGCATTTTAGTATGAGAGGTTGCCACTTATGCCATAAACTGTAGACAGCGCTTGAAAAATCTCCAGCTATTATAAGGAGAGACAGATCGGATAATAGCGAGTCGTATTGTTGTGGCTCGTGAACAGCCGAGTTGTTCCATAGCTTTTTCGAGCATCTAGAGCTTGTCAATATGCAAGTTGGTTTTAAGATCCTTCGACAGACCCAAAACTCCTCCCCACAATTCCAGACTTATACCTTGGATGTGGAGGAAGGAAATACGATTCTGGATTGTCTGAATCGGATTAAGTGGGAGCAAGATGGGAGCCTTGCTTTTCGCAAGAATTGTCGCAATACAATTTGCGGTAGTTGTAGTATGCGAATTAATGGGAGCTCCGCTTTGGCTTGTAAAGAAAATGTTGGTACACAACTCAAAAGGTTGCCAACAAATGGTTCATCTGAGATACCGGAAATTACGATTGCCCCCATGGGGAATATGCCGGTGGTTAAAGATTTAATCGTAGATATGCGTAGCTTCTGGGATAACCTGGAGGCCGTCGATCCCTACGTCAGCACGGGAGCTAGGGCGATCCCTGAACGGGAGTTTTTACAGACTCCTGAAGAGCGATCGCGCTTAGATCAAATGGGAAACTGTATCCTATGTGGTGCCTGTTATTCGGAATGCAATGCCCGTGAAGTTAACTCGGACTTTATTGGGCCTCATGCCTTAGCGAAAGCCCAACGTATGGTAGCAGATTCTCGCGACGCCCACAAAGAAAGCCGCCTGGAAAAATACAACGAAGGCACTAAAGGGGTGTGGGGTTGTACCCGCTGTTTAATGTGTAATGCGGTTTGCCCAATGGAGGTGGCTCCGATGGATCAAATCGGTAAGATTAAACAGGAAATCCTAGAACGGAAGGACGACCAAGCCAGCCGCCAAATCCGTCACCGTAAGACACTCATCAATTTAGTGAAACAAGGAGGCTGGGTCGATGAGCGGATGTTTGGCATTCAAGTGGTTGGCAATTCGTTCCGGGATATCAAGGGCTTACTGAGTTTAGGTCCCTTGGGAGTACGAATGATCGCGCGCGGGAAATTCCCCTTAGGGTTTGATCGCTCCGAGGGAACAGAACAAGTGCGATCGCTCATTGAATCCGTGCAAAACTTCGAGTCTGCCACATCTAAGGAGGAAGCCGCATCAAAATCATGACGTCTGAGACAACCCCTGCTCCCGAATCATCCAAAGAGTCTTGGAACCAACCTGAACCCGCTTTTGGTTGGACACCCTACGCCGAGCAAATCAATGGTCGGTTTGCCATGATTGGCTTTGTCGGTCTATTAATACTGGAATTGCTCACCGGTCAAGGTCTACTGACTTGGTTAGGTCTGCTGGATTAAGGGTTGCAGGTGATTGGGTGGGTTGAAGGCTAGAAGACGGCTTTGATGGCTTCAGGGGTAGCGATGCTCAAGAGAGTCACCTCCAACCTGCCCACCTACCGTATGGTCAAAAGGTACCGACCTCTCCCCCTCCGGTCATAAGCATTAACAATCACCCGATAGATGCCAGTCTGGGGTAAGGTAACCGTCAGCCTCGAATTGTTATTGTTCTGGTTGACCTGATCATTTGCGCCAATGGACTGACCCATGGGATCAAGCAATGCCAGATACGTTTTAAAATCCGGACTGGCTAAGTTAATCGTTACTGACTGACCCGCACGGCCTTCAAAAGTGTGGACTCGGAACAAACTACCATCCGAAGGCAACACAAAGGAACCCGGGCCAAGCATACCCTGTTGCCGTAAAATGAAACGCTCCTGGCCAGAGACATTGGGACTCCCAACGGTCGCCCCCTGGGCGCGTAATTGATAAGCTCCCGCTTGTCCTGCCTCAGAAGAGTTTGCCATCAATAGGTAGGTACCATCAACCGGTAAGGTGGCGATGATGCGAGCATTAGGCCGGCCTCCACTATCATCATCTTGAGCCACCTCATTGCCATTGGGATCAATCAAAATCAAATAAGAGTCGATGTCCTGACTGGCCATGTCAAGTTGCACACGCTGGCCGACTCTTCCTTCAAAGGTATAGAGGTCAAAAAAGCTATTATCCACAGGCAACACACTGCTACCCCGTCCTAGAAAGCCTGTAACGACAGAGCCATTAAGAGCTAAGGGTTGAGGAGCATTCTTACCAGGGTCTGGCCCTTGGCGTTGAGTTGTCCGAGGAGCACTCCCTGCGCGCACCGCCGTCAGGAAAGGTTGTACCCTCTCAAGAGCGATCGCAAAACCAATCCCAATATTGCCACCCCTACGACTATCGGTAAAAATCGCCGTATTCACACCAATCAATTCACCCTGGCTATTCAGAAGCGGTCCTCCAGAATTGCCGGGATTAATCGCAGCATCGGTTTGAAGCAAGCCACGTTCTTGATCGATACGACTCACAATCCCCGTCGTAAAGGTTCCTTGAAATCGCCCAAAGGGATTACCAATCGCAAACGCCCTCTGACCCACTTGTACGGCGCTACGAGCCAAGGTAATCGTTGGTAAATTGTTCGCTCCTCGAAGTTTCACCACAGCGAGGTCGAGACCATTCGCGCCAAAACCAACAACATCAGCTAAAAACTTTCGACCGTCGGTCAACGTCACCTCGACGGTACGCGCATTATCCACAACATGGGCATTGGTTAAAATCAACCCATCAGAGCTAATAATACTGCCACTTCCTGCACCGTCATTGGTATCGATGGAAACGACGGCTGGGCTTGCCCGTTGATACACTCGAATATTGATTTGCTCATCAACATCTTGGGCAAAGGCACGGTTGGATGGTAAGGATAAACCAAGAAAGTCAACAGGAGCAATCGCATTTAGGGTAGTAGCACCGATAGCCGCTGCGGCAGCAATCATTCCTGGTGTGGCGATACGCAGGCGTCTGGTACTCATGGGTGGATGTGTGGTGAACCTAGTGGAACTTTTGTAGCATATTGGGCAGGGAAGAGATGAGCCAATCGTGAGTTGATTGGTTAATCTCCTCAGCTTCTTATGATGAAGAAGACACTACGATCCCAAGGTTAGTTTCTCAAAAGTAATCGGTAATCAGTGTGAATTGAGCCATGAACCTGTGGCAAAAACCTGTGGGATAGTACTTACTCCCTTCCCGCTCTAAGAATACCTATGCTGAGGGAGCTGGGGAAGCTGGGGAAGCTGGGGGAGTGGAAAATAAGTAATCTTCTGGTGGGAAGGGAGTAACCTAGAGACTGGGTGTTGGTAAATTCAGCGGTTTCCCAGAACGGTCATAAACCATCACTTCCCACCTACCATTCTGGCTCGATTCAAAGGCAATAGTACTACCATCCGCGCTGATGGTGGGATTACGCACTTCGGCTCGCAGATTTTCTGTCAGATTCCGTAACTGAAGCGTACCTCGGTTATAGAGGTAGATTCCGGAACGTCCCTGGCGAATGGCAGCAAACACAATGGTATTACCGTCTTCCGTCACACTAGGGTGAGAGGCGATCGCATCCAGGGAATTGAGTCCCGGTAATTCGAGCAAACTTTGAGTATTCGCATCATACAGATAAATATCCGGACTGCCGCGCCGATCCGAGACAAAAACAATGTATCGCCCTGACACTTGGGGATTTAATTCGGAGGCCAAACTATTTAAACTACGCCCTCCGGGATCGAACGGAAAATCTAACAGGCGAGTGCCACTTGTACAACTGGTTAACAAGCTGGTAAAAGCAATTACTAATAGCCAAAAATAACGATTCACCAAAAAGTATGAAGTGTGAAATATGAACAGATTGAATGCCTTCTGGGTTGTATGAAGGATACATCTGAAACTCCGACTGGGATCACAAGTCGTACATCCTGCCGGTATTAACTTTTATCGTCGGGATGAACGGCTGCCCTCAGCAATATCTAATTCAATATTCGGTCCTCTATCCAAGACTTCAACATCCCACTGACCCCGACGACTGGTTTCAAATACGACGTAGCGACCATCGGGACTGATACTTGGATTTCGCACCCAGCCGCGATAACCAATCGTGAGAGTTTCTATGCGTTTGGTTGCTCGGTCATAAAGTTCAATTTCTGGGCGTCCTTGGTCGCTGGCAATATAAGCCATATAGCGACCAGTACGGCTCAGACTAGGATTTTCTGCGATCGCATCCGGTCGATTGACGCGTGGCAAATCCACAAACAAGCGTTTTTGTAAGTCATACATGACAATTTTGCGATCGCCATCCCGGTTAGAAACAAAAGCCACAAATTGACCATTGCCACTCAACGTGGGTTGCTCATTTGTATAACGGCTGTTGAGTACAGCAGGTTCCTGGTAGCTGTTGGTTGGGCTACAGGCGGCGACGATCCCCACAACGCTGAACCCCATACCCCAACTCAGCCACTGGCGGAGGGTGAGTCCAGTCGCTAAGCTTCTCATCTGCTCTGCTTAATAGTCGAAGCGCCCTGAACCAGAATTATCGCTTTCTGCTTCAGAAGAATCGATGGGTTGATAATCGACATATTCGCCTTTCGCTGAGGGTTCTACCTCCCTAGACGGTGCAGCCGATCCCCGGTCTTGGGGAGGACGACGCCTCCTCGGTTTAGCACCCATTTCCGAGTCGCGACTTTCCGGACGGTTTGTAGAGCGAGGGCGACGTGAGCGAGACGACAAATCTTCCCAGTCACTACTTTCTCTCGAATCTAATTCGGCATCCCATCTTTCAACAGGCGGTTCTGAAGGACGACCTGTAGGACGAGGACGACGTGAGCGCGAACGGTCTGTTGGCCCCATCTTTTCCGAATCTGTCCGAGTTTTTACCCGACGAGATTCTTCGGTTCGACCCCCATAAGAATCTTCCGTTTCCGTTCCCCTCAGACGACGCTTCACATATCGCTCTTCCTCCGGTTCGAGTTGATCGTAGTAGTCCGTCTCCGGCTCATATCGATAGGCTTTACTCACCGGTCGCTCATCATCGACAATCGGCGTTCTCTCCTTCACCACTTTTGTTGCAACGCCCCGTAAGCGAATCGCTTCATAGGCAAAAAAGATGGTGGTACCGGTCAGGAGAAACTGACCAAATTGCAGAATTGGATCGAGTCGCCA
>DATNQL010000961.1:0-8197 GCA_036704025.1 Stenomitos sp. | reverse complement strand
CTACTGGATAAACTTGATCCGTGCCTGCAACAAAGTATTGATAAACCTCTGCCAATTGCTCAACGCTAGTATCCGCAACCACCCCTTTTCCGAGTAATTCCTGTGCTTTTTGATTGACAAAATAAGGGTTGCCCTTCGCATCAATTACGGCTACACCGACCGACACACCTTCTAGAAATTGAGCCAACCTCCTCTCACTTTCTCTGGCGGCTTCCTCTGCCTGGTTTTGCAACTCAGTCGTCAGGGTATCGTAGTGTTCAGTGGTGGTCTCTAGTACAAGTTCCAAGTCAGTCTTTTCTCGCTGTAATTCCAGGCGATGGTAACCGGCAACCGCAATAGTAGACCCGACCAAAGCCAGGAACGGAGAGATCACGGGTATCCACCAGCCCCCTAAAAAACTGACATAGGTAACTGTCAACAGAATACCGGTGGGCGCTAGAATGACAATGCCCAGAATCCATCGATGATAGGCATTCTTTCTCAACGGGTTTCCCTGAAGTAACAGCCAACGGATGGTGGCACCGGTGAACGACCAGCCTACAATCCACAACCATTCAATGGGTTCTGTCCAACTCTTAATTAACGGTCGCCCATCTAAAGCCGCACTCAAGATTTGGCTGGTTAAATTGGCATGAATCACAACACCAGGGATGCGTTTTGGGCTGCGTTTTGGGCTAGGAAAGAGGCTGAGGAATCGGCTACTGTAAGGAGTTAAAAAAAAGTCGTTAGAACTTTGTCCGGCGGCCCCAATGAGTACAACCTGTCCGGCGAAAGCACTCCCTGAGGCATCACGTACCCAGTCTTGTGGTATTCGGTTTTCTAAAATATCCGTCATCGAGATAGTACGGAAATCTTCTTGGGTGCCGCGATAGTTCAACAAAATTTGGTAGCCACCAGAATTGGCACGGATATAGCTGGCTTCATTGCCTGTAAAAGGCTTGAATAGAGCTTGTCCTAACTGATAATGCCGAAGGCGGGCATCAACGACTTGGAGTTTCACCCCTTGGCTTTCCAGATACATTAAAGCCAGCCTGGTTCCTAAGCTTTCTTGGGTTTTACCCTGATCTGTAACGGTTAATAAGCCTCGACGCACCTTTCCATCGGCATCTAACACTAAATCTGCAATCCCAACTTGCCCTAGCTTGCTTAAGGTTGGCGGAGGTGGAACCGTCTCCCCAGCTACTTTCTCAACGCCAATCAGGTTAGGAGTGGACTTAAACACTTCAACTAATGCCTGATGACCCGGTTCCACTGGTAAATTTCGATACAGATCGAGACCAATGGCGATCGGCTTTTGCGCTTTCAGTTTCTCAATTAATTGAGCGAGAACCGCGTCAGGCACTTGCCCGACACCAACTTTATTGAGATCCGACTCATCAATGGTGACAATAATAATACGCGGATCAATGGGTTCCTTGGGACGCAGACGCACCAATTGATCGTGAGTTACCCATTCTAAAAGTTGAAATAATCCTGTCGAGCTCGCAGCAATGATTACTCCCGCTACAGTCGGGGCGGTAATCAGTACCCCACGCCATTTCCAAATTCGCTGCCTGAGCTTCCGCCACATGTATCATTGGTAACCAGAATACACAAGAAAACCCCCGATGACTGATTGATCAATGCTGATTGGCGTTCTGAATTACGATTCAGCTTGAGCCATTAGCGATCGGGTATCTGGCACCCAATACATCATAGATGCCTATTGTAATAGCGGTTTCGTTGCGATCGCCTCCAGACCCACTGATTTTAACAAGTTTTCCCAGGTAGCGGCTAAGGTTGAATCGTTCGGTTGCGATCGCCTCTGTTGGGCGAGACTGGTCAAGGTATCGTACCAAATGCCATTCTTGCCGTACAAAGCCGCACGTTCCACAGGGGACAACGTCTGAAGCTGACTACTCAAAGCTGGGTTCGGTGCAATTCGCTGGATTCGACCTTCTACAGCCGGATTATCCGGTCGGATTGCCTCTCCACAAATCATCACAAAAGACCATTGATACGTCTTACCCACCTCAATTTTTGGAGCATCCTCTGGAAGTTGGAAGCTAACAATACCCTCCGTGCGAGTCATGGAAATTATTTTTTGATAGTAATAATCCTCCTGGTCATCCTTCAGGACAAAAAGCGCTTTTCCGGCGGAAGTGTGAGGCACATAAACAAAAAATGTGGGATGCTCTGCTACTGTTAATTCCACATGAGTCGCCGGTCGTAATGGAGTGACAGACGGGCCTAACAATTGTGAATCTTGAGAGCAGATTCCCCCATCACGCGATGCCCCACCGGCTGAGTCATCGGGTTTACCGTCCCCTAGAGGCTCAAACGTAACACTGACAATGGTTTGTCCCGATATTCCTGGAGCGGATTGTGCCCGTACTTGTAGGGCTAAGCCAGCCGTCAGGATCAGGTTCAAGGATAAACTTACTGAAAAAAGTTTGATTGATCGATGTTCATTGTACCAAGCCATGATTTTGCCCTCTCCCCAAAGATAGATTTAGGCACTATTAAGCGTATTATATTTTTCAACGTTCGTCATCTGTACACCCTGGCAAAAATGACTCTCTTCAAGTAGAATTTTAGTTAAAAAATTCTACTTATATTTATTGATTTGAGAGCAAATTATTTAACTTGATAATAAATGGCTTAACTTGATAGTAAAGGTCTTAACTTGAGGTTAAATTCTTGACGTTGAAAGCAAAGTCATCACCTGGTCATTTAGCATCGAGCCGAAATCAAAGCCAATTACCAACTAAAACAAACGGTGCCCAGTAATAAGGATGTTCATATTTAGAATTTTTTAACAACATGAGCTGAGACTGACGAACCGCCTCAGCTTTACTCACCTGAGTTTGAAAAAGTTCCCGATAAAATTCAGCCATGAATTCGGCGGTAGATTCATCAGAGACAGACCATAGAGTGGCTAAGGTACTACGTGCCCCAGACCTTACGGCTAATCCGGCTAATCCCAACGTTGCCCGCTTGTCACCGGCTGCCGTTTGGCAGGCACTCAGAACCAGTAATTCAATCGGGTTCTGGTTTTGCCGTTCTCTAGATTGCAATAATTGATCGAAATCCTTAACCTTAATGCGACCATCCCAAGTTAAGAGAAAGGTATCCTCCGCTTTGGAACTAAACTGAGCATGAGTAGCGAGATGGATGACGGGAAACGGTAATCCACTCATCTTCTTTTCCAGACTTTTCTGAGTAAATTCCTGATTAAGCAGCACCTCAGAACGCACCTCAGCAGAAATTTGCGTGAGTTCAGACTTCACTCCAGGCAAGGCGACAAAGCCTTGACGAGCCTCCGTCAGTCCGCCAGTTAAGGCGGTGAGGCGATTCCGAGCAAGCGATCGCGGTTCTAGCAACTGCAATCCTTGGCTGAGAGCAATGCTATAGTTCTCCACGAGATACTGTTGTCCATCGTGGAGAGCTGCCATAGGCAGATTTCGCAGAGAACCATCCAGGACAAAGACTAAAGTTTTAACGTCACTTTCTGCTAACTGAGCCTCAGCCGGTCGGAGCAGCCAGTCATAAACTTGTTGTGAAAGGCGCAAACGCTGTTTGTTCGAGACGGATCGGTTCAAAGATTGTAAGAATTGTTCCAGAACCTCTTCGACTTCACTTTGGCGTAACTGAGTTTGGTAGTAGCTCAAAGGTTGACCGGGAAGAGAGAGGATAACGGCAAAACTGTCTGGCAAAATAATGGGATAGATCACAGCCGCCGTGGGATCGACTCGGTCAATCTGCTCTGGCTTGGTATCCAAGCAGGCTTCTCGAAAGAAATTGTCTAATTCCGCAAGCTGGAGCGATTCAATCACTTGACGAGCTTGTTTGAGATTTTCTTGCCTGGAAATTGGATCTTGCTCAGGCAAGGATTGCAGGAGCAATTCCACCAGTTCACGATAGATGGGTTCAACACTCTCCCGGAAGGAAAACTGCACATCAGGATTAATCGCCACCAAATCGCTGCGAAGGGATTGGAGAGCCTGGACAGCTTCGGTGTAAGCCGCAAGTGCCCGAACCGTGTGCGGCTGGGTTAACCCGCCCTTGAGTGATCCTTGCTGTTTATGAATTCGACCCAGTTGCCACTGCCAACGATAGGTAATATCCGACGCATTAATGGCCTGAGCTAGACTTAAAGCCTCTTGAGTCAGTTTTTGTGCTTCTGGAAAGTGCTGGGTGTATTCATACAGATGTGCCAACTCCCCAAGCGCATACGATTCAGCTCTGGAGTCTTTCAGCATCCTTGCTTGTTGGACGGCTTTGGCTAAAAGTTGAGCCATATCCGTTAAACCAGTTGAAGATGGCAGAGGGTTTGGAGAACGTTCAACCTTACCTGTGAGCGCCGACAATTTCATCCAGCTTTCCGCTAGATTCACTTGAGCATAGACAGCCGAACGACTAGGGGGTAGCTGGGTGAGGTTCGTCTGAATGGTGGGTAACAAAGCTTGCGCGGCTTGCCACTGTTCGGTTTGGATTAGCAGGCTCAGTTGGTTGAGTTGCGCTTCCAGTTGGCTGCGTGGGTTGGTTGCTTTTTCAGCCGCTTTTTGATACAGGGCTTTGGCTTTTTGATAATCTTGTAAAGCTCGACGCGTATTCCCTAAACTGAACAGCGTGGCGCTGGTATCTCCGGCAGAATCCAGGCGCTCTTGAATCGCTAAACTCTGTTCTAAGACTTCCTGGGATTTTGGTAAGTCTCCCACCACTTGCAGGGCAACTCCTAAACTTCGCAGTCCTGAGGCTTTCAGTAGGGAATTGGGTTGAGTTTGCAGCTTTTGATTCACCTGCTCTAAGTTAGTTTTTGCCCGTCGATACAGTCCTAACGTTTGCAGTGCTTGGGCTTGGTTAATTTGAGTACCAATTACACCGACTTCATCCCCAGCCTCTTGGTAAGCATATTCTGCTTGCTTCCAGGTATCGAGAGCCGCTTCAGCTTTTCCCAGAGCGAGTTGAAGACTTCCTTGGGTATTGAGAGCTTGAGCAAGAATGAACGACTCGTTAGGGGGAATCAGTTCTAGGCTTTGGGAAATGGCTGTCTGTGCCTTTTGCCATTGTCCTAAGTCTTGATAAGCGAGCGAGAGATAGTTCAGACTGAGGGCTTGGTTGATGCGATCGCCTTTTGCTGCGTAATCCTGAGCCGCCTGCTGCCAAACCGCCGCCGCATCTGCAATCTGCCCCGCCTCATACAGAGTTATGCCTTGTGCGAGTTGGGGTGAAGCATGAGTGGTGTGCGGTTCGATTGAGGCAATGGGAGAATACTGCGCGGCGACAGGCAAGACGACTGTGATCAGGAACAAGGTCAGTAGTCCAAGGAGAAAGTGTGAAATACAGCGTCTCACAATAGACCAACTCTTGTGTATTGGGGAAAATTGGCGAAGTCTTTTCATTGCTTCAACCTTGAACGTTTAACCTTTCAACCTTTAACCCTATTTTGAGCAAGTAGCCGGATGATTGTTAAATAATCAGGGAAATCCGCGTTACATGACGGCGTGATTTATGTCCCTTTGCTATGATTGTCCTGAAATTTCTCGAATTTCTTGAAATAAGCAGGTGTTGTCTCCATACTTTTTAATAAATGTGTCAATTGAATAGACCGCTTGCACAAGTCAATCAAAATCCCCCAATTCTGGGGGATTTAGGGGGCATTTCAGGATTTATGCCAGAGGTCTAATGAGTAGGCAGAGTCAGCCAGAGTTCCCCTCTAAGGTTTACGCTGAGGCTGTTGTCCGTTCAGCAACTGGGGCATCGTTGTTGCGCTCTTCAAGTCTCGTCACTAGCGAGAACGTGGTTCAATTTCAGGCAGAACCCAACCTAGTGACATTAGCGGCTGAACGCTTACAGGCAGCAGGATTTGAGATCTTAGAAATTGGAAAAGCGTCGATCAGCATTGCTGCCGCACCAGAGGTTTATGAGCGATCGTTTCGGAAAAGATTGGAGGCAGTTGAGCGTCCTGTACTCAAGGAAATGGGTGAGCCAAGCACAGCAACATTTATTAATTCAGTTGATGACAAACCCTTTGGGGAGATTGATACCTCTGATACCAGATGGGATGAGGTATTAGATGGAATTGCGCTCAACGAGCCTGTTTACTACACTCGGCCCATTTGTTCTACAACAGAACCACCAGAAAGAACAGCGAAATATCTGAATGTACCCGATGATGTTGCTCAAGGATTGAATGCAATTCGGGTTCACCAAAATGGCATAACAGGCAAGGGTGTTCGGGTTGTCATGATTGACTCTGGGTGGTATCCCCATCCATTTTTTAGAGAACATAACTATAAGGTAAATGTTGTTCTTGCCCCCGGTTCTACCGCTCCTGATCGAGATGATAGCGGTCATGGCACAGGGGAATCTGCTAATGTTTTTGCCATCGCTCCTGAAGCTGAGCTAACGATGATCAAGTTTGATATGGAACTTGAAGGTAAGCTCAAAAACGTTACATCAGTTGCTGCCTTGAAGCGAGCGATTGAACAGCGACCTGATATTATTTCTTGCAGTTGGGGAGCGGATCAGAGAAGCCGTCAACTTTCTCCTCAAGACAAAATGTTAGCGGCTGTTGTTGCTCGTGCGGTGCGTGAGGGAATTGTCGTTATTTTTTCTGCTGGGAACGGACACTATGGCTTTCCAGCACAACATCCCGATGCGATCGCAGTTGGGGGAGTTTACAAACATTTAGAGGGATCGTTAAAAGGTTTATTGGAGGCAAGTAATTACGCCAGCAGCTTTGTCAGCCCAGTTTATCAAGGAAGACAAGTTCCAGATATCTGCGGATTGGTGGGACAGTTGCCCTATGGAGCCTATATTCGGCTACCTGTCCCTCCTAGAAGTCAGGTTGATCAGGGGCGTTCTGCTGCCGGTGATGGTACGCTGCCCTCAGATGGATGGGCGGTGTTCAGTGGTACTTCAGCCGCCGCACCTCAAATAGCTGGTATTTGCGCTTTGCTCAAGCAGCTCGATCCAAATTTGTCTCCTGCCAGGGTCAAGCAAATTTTGCAGCAAACCGCCTGCGATGTGACTGAAGGTTATAGTAATCCCAGTACAGGAGGCGCATCCGCACGCGCAGGTCCCGATCTAGCAACCGGCTATGGTTTAGCGGATGCATATGCTTCGATAGAAGCTGTTAAAGCATTCACGCACGAACAATGTTGTGATGATTGTGCATCTTCAGAGCGAACGAATCAAAATCTTTCAGATATTTATCTAACATCAAAAGGGAGGAACCCTATGTCTTCGGAATTTCCTAAACTTCAAAAGAAACTAGATGAAATCCGTTGGAAATTTGAAAAGGAATTACAAGCAGTAATTGATGAATGTGGGCTAGAAGATGTTGAACTAAGAATCAGTGAGGCTAACTTTATCCCTCGTTCACCAGTCACAAAATCTGCCTATTATTTACGAGAAATTTTAGATGATTGTTTAGATAAATCAGGAAAAATCACTCAAGCTGACAAAATTGACGAGGAACATATAGCTGCGGCAGAGGGACTCCTCAAGCTGGGTAAGTATCAAGGAATAGCCATTGAGATCTTGACTCAAGTTTTACGACTAAAACTTGATGTCAATAGTAAGAAAAATCTTAAATCACAAAACTCATTACTCAAAGAAGAAGCTGAAGAAAAACAAAAATATCTCAAAAATATAAGGAAACTAGCTTCTGAGACTTTGTCAAATTGCGGCTCTGAAATTGCTATGTTTGATGTTAGTAGCAAAAGTGAAGATGAAGAATTTTTTACTGCAACTACAACACCCTGTAAAAAAGACGGTAAAGATTGCACTTGCATAAGAAGAGAAATTATAAATCCAGACGGTTCTACTACTATTAGCACTACATATAGATGCCCATAATTACATATAATGATTAATTTACTGGACAATTTCTATCGCCAGGAATATCAAGATATTTAGGCATTGTTGTTTGGCAAAGTATTGAATCTTCTAACTGTTCTGGAGTTAGCATTTTTGCACCATTCAAGTTTGCTTTTGTTAAGTTAGCTCCTCTAAAATTAGTGCTTTCTAAAACTGCTTGCTGAAATTGTGCTTCCGTCAAGTTAGCATTCTCAAAGTTGGTATGCCACAGATCGCTACAGTCTTTATTTTGATTGAAACATCGAAAATTTGCCCCCATCAATAAAGCATCACTAAAGTTGGCGTATGCTAGAGATGCGCCTCTAAAACTCGAATCTGCTAATATAGCTCT
>DATNQL010000960.1:0-8079 GCA_036704025.1 Stenomitos sp. | reverse complement strand
GATGTGACTGGGGAGTGATCCAGATTGACAATCTGTGAGCCAAAATTGGAACGAGAACTCTAATAATCAAGGAGAAGACGATGATTCTGTCACGTCTGCATAAAATCCTGGCTCCTTTACTGCTGAGCCTGCTACTACTCGTAACCTCCTGTGCCAGCAAGCCACCTTCCCGTTTTGACCAAGCTCAACAAGCAAGCAGCCAGCAGAAAAGCGGTCAGGCTGTGGTCAAGGATGCTACACAAGGAGCCAATTTTAATAAATTCTTCCCTAAAGGTGACAGTGGCTACCAGCGTGTTTACACTCAAGAGAAAAAAGGTTTTGCCCAAGCCAAGTTGAAAAAAGGCGGCAAAGAGATTGCCACACTTTCGATCTCTGATATCAAAAGCACCCCTGATACGGCAAAGAAATACCAGCAAAGCACTAAAAAAATTGCTGGTTATCCCGCCGCCACCCTGGGCAATAGTCAAACCAGTGTACTGGTCAATAATCGCTACCAAGTGACAGTCAGATCCACTGACCCCTCTTTTAATCGCGAAGCTTGGTTGCAAAAATTTGATCTGGCGGGTCTGGCTCGACTCAAATAAATAACCCGTGTAACCCTCGAAACTGAAATAAAGTTTCAGCCCCTAAACAGAATCACTAGGGGAATTTGTCCCTGACTGAACAACCCAAAGAGACGTGAGCCTCAAAATTCCAGGAGCGAGCATTCAACCGAATCGAATACTGACATTCGCGGTTGGGCGCGTTAGAGTAGCGGGGCGTAGTCCGGTGTGACGCTAGATGAATTAGTGAAGGGTAGGGCGTCACAAAACTGGACCCTCGCTAATCGGTTCGTACAAATCTTCAAAACTAAGGCAAGGAGCCTGCCCATGAGCAAACCAATTTTTGAACTTGTTGATGAGCTACCCACCAGCAATATCACCACGATGGCTTTGAGGTCTCTCGACTTTGTCATTCCGGGTGAATGGCAAAATGTGGTTGGCTTTGAGAATACCATTCGCACGGTTACGGGTGAAACGGACGAAGAGATCATTCAGCAAATTGGCGATCGCGCTGTCTACCTGTACAATGACCGCTCTCAGGGCTATCAGCGCGCCATGTGGCTTTACCAAACCGTTGACAAGACAGATTATGCCCTGGGTGCAGCCGCCCTAGCGAATAAAGTCGGCGAGAAAATCCCCCTCATGGGTTTTTTGAGCAACATCACCCCCAAAGCTGACAAAGCACAAACCATCGATCTGTGCTTGAAATTAGTCGTAGAGTTAGTCGCCTTCTGTCAGATTAACGGCATTCCCGGTGATAGTATTGGGGACTTTGTCGCCTCTTTAGGGGAATACGGTGGCGAAAATTTGATGCGGATGGCTGCGTTGGTTTGTTTTGATGGCCTAATTCCTCTGGGGCCTGATTTTATCCGGCAGGCGCAATCCACCCTTTCAGGACTCAGTCCTTCAGATTTAGAGCAAAATCAGACCTTCAGCAGCGTTAGTGACGCCATTCCTGGTGGCGATGCGGGGGGTAAACTCAACTTTATCGGTCAAAGCTTTGATTCAGTCCAAGGTTGGATGAGTAATTTTGTGGCCTCAAAAAATTTGACACCACAAACAGTCGCCAATCACCTGCAAGGGTTTATTGACGTGGCTGATAGTAAATTGGACTATCTAGGGGCTTTTCTCGATGTGTCTACGAACTATTTCGAGCATACAGGCACTCAAACCTTGGCTCGACGACTGATTGAGAGAGCGGTTGCGGAAATCTAGCGCCGTTTACGCATCAGCAGACAATTGCGCTCGTCATCGACGCGCAAATACGCTAGCTCATCCATGAGCTGATGCATAAAAATCAGCCCTCTGCCTCCTACCTCCTCTAGTGGATCCGCATCTTTATGGTGGTCGAGGGCTTCTTGGAGTTTCGCTTGCAAATCAAAGGGTTGCCCCTGATCCCAAATTCGCATCTCTAAGCTGTCAGAGAATACCTTCAACTCCAGCTCAATGGGTGTTGTTGCAGGTAAGTTTTGATGAGCATGGCGAACTGCATTTGTAAAGCCTTCTACAAATGCGAGTTGGCACTGCGATTGAAAAGGTTGAGGCAGGAGCGGTTTGGTAAAATCCTCAAACCACTGTAAAACTTGTGTAACAGCGTGCAAGTCCGTCTCGACTTGGAGACGGTCTTGTTTGAGGGGTTTTTCGTTATGCCTCAACCAAACAAGGTTCCAGGGTTTTTTAAACAGCGCCACTGTCTTTACGAAACACAACCAAAATTGTTTTGAGAATGAGCTTCAGGTCATACGCCAAGCTCCAGTTTCGCTGGTAGCGTAAATCCAGTCTAATGATGTCTTCAAAATTGCGGATGGAAGATCGCCCATTGACCTGCCATTCGCCAGTCATTCCGGGTTTGACATCTAATCGTTGCCATTCAGGTACCTCATAAATGTCAACTTCATTCGGTGTCGGAGGTCGGGTGCCAACCAAACTCATCTCACCTTTAAGCACATTCCAAAACTGAGGAAGTTCATCCAAACTGGTTTTCCGCAAAATACGACCCACCTTTGTGATTCGGGGGTCGTTTTCCATCTTGAAGACCTTACCATCGGCTTGATTTTGATTTTCAAGCTCTTTTTTTCTGGCTTCGGCATCAACATACATGGAGCGGAATTTCCAAATCTTAAACGGCTTTCCCATCCACCCTAAGCGGGTTTGACTAAATAGGATCGGGCCTGGATCATTGAGTTTAATCGCCAGCGCGATCGGAATAAACACTAAAGCCGTAATGCCTAAACCCACCAGCGAACCTACAACGTCTAATGTGCGCTTGACCTTAGATTGTACCGAAGGGTGAGTCGTTGGTAGCTCAGTTTTGGACCGATTGGTCACTGAAGTTTGGGGTACCTCCAGAACCTCAATCGTTAAAACTTTGTCGAGCGCCGTCATTTCCAGCACGGCCTTCACCTGCGGAAGTACGCCCCTGAGTACCAACTTAACATTCTTAAGTCGAGCGATCTTATGATTGCTCACGATTGCGCCAATCCCACTACTGTCGATAAACGTCGTCTGTGAAAAATCAAAAACGAGTGTTTCGGGAAGTGAGCTTTTTTCTAAAAGCTGGTGACAAGCTTCCTTAAAGGCCACAGCGTCAACCCCAGCCAAGCGAATGGGTATCTGCATCACAGCAGCACCGTTTGTAAAATTTACCTCAAAACTTGTTTGTGGAACTGGGTCAGCCATAAAAATTTGGTACTCAGTTGTAACCTATCGTTCTGACCAACTATTCTGTCCTACAATCTTCGACATCGCCAAATCTTTGGCTTAAATTGATGCTCCATGCTAATGAACAAGGGGCTTAGGGCTACATCGGTAAGACTATTTTTAGGACTCGATGGTACTCTTGAGGATGCCTAGTGCTTCCTTAACGCTACCATGGGTTGTGAAAAATCCGGGTGATGAATACAAAGTTCATATCGAGTTGACAGACTTCTACGATACCGAAATTCAAGGACGCGGGGACACGGAGAGGGGGAGACGCGGAGAAAGAATTCAGTCGGGGTCTCAAACCCTTGAGACTTACGTCGGGAGCGTCCCCGCGTCTGTGCGTCTTTGCGTCTTCTCGATGAGAGTGAGGCGGACGGATAGCCTCCCCCAACCCTATAACAAGTTAAAATAGGCTATCTAGAACTGAATGCCCTTGGAAACTAAGCTTACTGCTCGCCTCGTTGAAATTTTTTCGGCCATTCAAGGCGAAGGTCTGAACGTCGGGACTCGTCAGATATTTATCCGCTTTGCTCAATGCGACCTACGCTGTAAGTTTTGCGACAGTGCCCATACTTGGGGCGTCCCCTCCCAATGTCGCATCGAGCGGACGCCTGGAGAGCGGGATTTTGAAATGCATCCCAATCCGGTGCCAGGAAGCCTGCTGCTTAAATGGGTCGAACGGCAAAATCAACCGGGTTTACACGATAGCCTGACGCTTACGGGGGGCGAACCCCTACTCCATGCTCCATTTCTGGTCGAGTTTCTTCCTTTATTACAACAGTTCACTCCATTACCTATTTATCTGGAAACGGGTGGTCATCGTCCCGAACAGTTAACGATGGTTTTGCCCTACTTAGACTCGGTGGGTATGGATATCAAGCTCAAGAGTGTGAGTGGAGAAGAACACTGGTCGGCGCACTCCAAATTTCTCCAACTTTGCCACGATGCATCAGTAGAGGTATTTGTCAAGTTAATTGTTGACCACAATACCGATCCCGCTGAGTTGGAGCAGGCGGCTCAATTAGTAGCACAGGTGAGTCCCCAAATCCCCGTATTTCTCCAACCCGTTACTCCGTTGGAAAGCTCGAATCAGCCGTTGTTAGTGCCTGCTCCGGAACAAGTTCTCGTTTGGCAAGCCTTAATGAAGCGCAATCTCGCCTCCGTGCGAGTAGTACCGCAGACCCATAAAATGATGGATCAGCTTTAGTACTGTTCCTCGCGTTGGGATTTGACTCTGGCTTTGGCTTGAGCGGCACTCTTTTTCAGCGCAGAAAGCCGTGCTTCGTATTTGCGTCGTTGACGCCGACTCGGTGTGATTTCCACCAGAGTTTTGAGCGCGCTGCCCAGACTCTTGTAGGCATTGGGTAGAGTATAACCAAAACGAGTGGCAAGGGCGATCGCTTTTTCATCCGCCTCTACCGCTTCCTTGAGGGTTTTCTCCCCATTGTTTTTTTGATACAGCCGCCAACCCGACACCCCACACAGCGCCAATGCTAACAAAAGTAACAAACCATCCTGTACCCACAGTTCGCCCACAGCACCACCCAAACCAATGGCGAGAGCCGCCATTTCCCAGCCTTCCTTGGGGATGGTATCATTCTGAATCCGAGCCACTTCGTGCCAAAATATCAAATTGCGCTGGTCAAGAGCGAGCTGCTCCCACTTGACTAAGTCAATTTGAATCTCAACCTCATCTCTGCCAATTTCTTCAGTGCGAAGCAAGGGGGGATTGACTTCAGTGGTTGCTTCTACCATGACCCAGCTCTGCAATTCTGGTGGCAGCAACGTTTTTAAACGCCGGAGTTCACTCATCTCGGCTCTGGCAGAAGAGGTTGCATAGGATGTCATATATCTGCCTCTACAAAACTCCAAACTATCAATACAAGCTATTCATAAGGGTATCACTAGGAATTGTGGCACCCTCTTACCGACCTGTGCAAGAACGATGGCAAGGCTTGGCACACTGATGTATACTCTGGTCAAGAGAGCGGTGGGTTTTCCTAGCTACCAGTTCCCTCCTCAAGCAGGCAACCCCACTGACTTACACCGTCTTAGCGCAGCAAGACACCAAAGCATCTCAACCGAACGGTATCGAAATAGAACACAAGATTTTATGTTCTTTCTATTCTTAGTTTAGCTAACTTTGCCAGAATCCCCAGACGGTCAAAAGGTGCGATAAACACGAGGAATCAGGGTTAGATCAAGACATTTTGCACACCCTAAGTTCCCCCCTCTGTTGTCCGTCTCAGGAAAGAAGTCTTCTGTACTAAGCTAATTGTCATTTATTGGCATCACCGCGTCTCCCCGTCTAGGCGTCCCCGCGTCTTTTGGGCAATCTACGCTATGCAACTTCTTGTTGACACATCAGCTCATCACGCCCCTGAATCAATCTCTCAATTGGCTGCCGTTGTAATCCACCTAAGGTTACAATCAAGCTTTAATAATCCTTTACGGTTATGGGCTACAGATTGGAGGTAAAAAAAATACACGATCAATCTACATCACCTCAACCCAAATAGGTCTACCAAGTTTTGATAAAAATGCCAGAGACCATTTTGTTAGTTTTATGAAGATTAGCCAAAATATAACTTTTTCAAGAAAGATTAATCCAAACTTTTATTAATCTAAAAATTAGAACGTTCTGGTCGGCGAACCTCTAGATGAATCACCTTGACTAGAAAGCCTTATGAAGGTAAAGAGTTAATTAATCTGTATTGGGTTCACCAATGATATGGAAAAAGACATTAAACGATTACAAGATTCTTTAGTCGAGACGGGTGGGGATGTCCACACTACCAATGCATCCAGAATGAGGGCTTTTGGACTCTCTCGTTAATTCCACCAACGGGGTGCCGCGAAGGGTTAAAAGTCTACTCGTTTCGGATGCCACTAAAGGGAAGAAGCAACATAACAATGGAAGCCCAATCGCTTAAAGTCCTTTTGGTTGAGGGCAACAGTCAAGAAGCTGCATGTTTTGAAACGTTCTTATCACAAGCCCCAAGGATAAACGTTGAGCTGACTCATGCTCAGCCGATTGATCAGGCGTTTCAGTTCTTGGAGCAAAACAGATTTGATGTCATTTTATTAGACCTCTGTTGGCCCGATAACCAGGGAATAGAGACGATGGTGAGCGTCTGTTCCAAAGCTCCCCTCACACCCATTGTTGTGGTGGCGGATCGGGAGCATGAAGACCTAGCCAAAACGGCTATGACCTCCGGTGCACAAGAGTATGTGCTTAAAGAAGAAATAGACAGTCCTTTACTGATTTACGTTCTGCGCTATGCCATTGAGCGCCATCAATCCCAGATTGCCCAAGCCAAGTCGCAACAACAAAGGGTCAGTCTGGTCGAAAGTATGAGCGATGCCTTCTTTGCCTTAAATCATCAGTGGCAGTTTACTAACATCAACAGGCAAGCCGCACAGCTTTTCCATAAAACTCCTGAAGAACTTCTCGGTAAAACCTTGTGGGATGAGTTTCCCGAACAGACTAACTCTATTTTCTTTGAGCAATATCACAAGGTAGTTAACGAGCAGGTTAGTGTCACATTTGAACACTTTTGTTCCTGTCGTAACCTCTGGTATGAAGTTCGAGCTTACCCCTGTCCAGACGGACTCTACGCTTATCTCAACAGGCGCGAGGCTTGTGGCGAACTTCACTTCCGCCAGCAGGTTGAACAAGCCCTCGAACGAGAGCGCCAGCAATTGCGGGAGATTATTGCCAATGCTCCCGTTGCCATCGCCATGTTTGATACTCAGATGCGCTGTCTGGTGCATTCTCACAAGTGGTCAACGGATTACGGCTTAGAAGGACAGTCCATGATGGGTCGGACGCTGTGTGAGGTGTTCTCCGACTTCCCACACCGTTGGCAGGCTGTGGTGCAACGTGCTTTAAACGGTGAATTTTTGTCCCAGCCAGAAGATAAGTGGGAACGAGTTGATGGCTCCACTCTTTACCTCCGTTGGGCCGTTCAACCTTGGTCTACCCCAGAAGGCGCAGTGGGGGGTGTGGTGATTGCCACCGACCGCATCAACGAGTTGGTCGAAGCCAGAGAAGCGGCATTAGAAAACTCGCGACTCAAATCCCAATTTCTCGCCAATATGAGTCACGAAATTCGCACTCCCATGAATGGCGTGTTGGGAATGACCGAATTACTGGCGAAAACAGACCTTAATGCTGAACAAGTAGACTTTGTGCAGACGCTGCGCGTCAGTGCCGAGAATTTGCTGACCCTACTCAACGACATTCTCGACTTTTCCAAACTGGAAGCCAGTGAAATGCGTCTGGAGATCCAAGAATTTGACTTAAACCGCTGCGTAGAAGATGTCGCGGATTTACTGGCAACCGCCGCTCAGAGCAAAGGGTTAGAATTAGCCGTTTTAATTGACAATAATGTGCCACGACAGTTAATGGGAGATGCTCATCGACTGCGGCAGATTCTGATGAATTTGGTTGGGAATGCGATCAAATTCACCTTTGCGGGAGAAGTCGTGATTCAAGTGTCTTTAGAATTTGAGACTTCGACCTATTCCGAACTGCGATTTTCTGTGACCGATACCGGGATTGGCATTGCACCCGCAGACCAAAAGAAGCTGTTTCAATCCTTTTCCCAAGTGGATACTTCCAGCACCCGACAGCATGGAGGTAGCGGCTTAGGCTTAGCCATTTGTAAGCAGTTGGTCCAACTGATGGGGGGTGAAATCGGCGTTACCAGTCGAGGAGGCGCTTTTGTGGCGGGGCGGTGGTCGGTGAAAGTGGCTTCACAGCAGGGAAAAGAGAGTGGGAAGAGCCGGAACATCGCCGCCTCCAAGCTGGAAGGAGACAATACAGAAGAGA
>DATNQL010000959.1:0-9221 GCA_036704025.1 Stenomitos sp. | reverse complement strand
CACTTCTTTAGCCGTCATGGGTTTGGTGCCGAGTCCAGGCAAAATCACGGCTGGAGAAATTTATTTCCGTTCTTCAGAGGATGGGGCAGACTCGGTGGATTTGCTGGCATTGAGTGATGAGCGCAAACGTCTCTACCGGGGTGGCAAAATTTCCATGATTTTCCAGGAACCGATGAGTTCCCTCAACCCGGTTTATACCTGTGGGTTTCAGCTTGTAGAAGCCATTCGACAGCACCAAGATATTTCTGAAGCAGAAGCGCGGCGTCAGGCAATGGCTCGTCTTCAGGAGGTCAAGCTCATCTCTAGTGATGAACAATTAAAGCAGCAGTATTTAGAAGAATTGATTCAGCACAACCCCGGTCAATCAACACCAGGGGACAAGGAAATCTACCGCCACATTAATCAGCAAAAACAGGCCATCCTAGAACGTTATCCCCATGAGCTGTCTGGGGGTCAGTTGCAACGGGTGATGATTGCGATGGCAATTTCTTGTAACCCGGATGTGTTGATTGCTGACGAACCGACGACTGCGCTGGATGTAACCGTGCAAGCAACGATTCTCGATTTACTCAGGGAGTTGCGGGACAATCGGGGCATGTCCATACTGTTTATCACCCATGACTTAGGGGTGATTGCAGAAATTGCCGATTCTGTGGCGGTGATGTATCAGGGAAAAATTGTGGATAGAGGGGATGTCTGGGAGATTTTCTCGCACCCACAACACCCTTATACCAAAGGTCTGTTAGCTTGTCGTCCTCGCTTGGAGCGGCGTATGCGATACTTACCTACCGTTTCGGATTTCATGGAGGTTGTGACGACACCGAGTGGTGAACTGGAGATTCGAGAGAAACCTGTTGATGCCAAGCTCATCGCTGGGGAAGAGGACGGGGGAGATTCTGCCAGCCACCTCTCCACGTCGCCGCATCACTCTGTCTCTACTTCATCTTCCTCCCAAGTCCCACTGGTTGCCGTTCGTGACCTTCAGGTGGGCTTTCCCGTGCGGGGAATGTTTGGCAGAGCGAAACGCTACCTTATGGCGGTGAATGGTATCTCATTTGAGGTGTATCCAGGGGAAACGTTAGGGTTAGTCGGAGAATCGGGTTGCGGTAAATCGACTCTGGCTCGGACTTTACTGCGTTTAATTGAGCCGATGAGCGGTGAGATGGAGTTTGAAGGTCGAGATATTACCTCTCTCAAAGGCAATCCCTTACGGCATTTACGGCGAGAGATGCAAATTGTGTTCCAAAATCCCTTTAGCTCCCTTGACCCCCGCATGAAGATTGGGGAAACGGTGATGGAGCCATTGGTGATACATGAGTCGGGAGGCAACAAAAAAACACGACGCGATCGCGCGGCTTATCTGTTGCAGCGTGTGGGTTTAAATCCCGACTTGATGAATCGCTATCCTCACGAGTTTTCTGGAGGTCAACGGCAACGGGTGTGTATTGCCAGGGCACTGGCACTTAATCCTAAGTTTATTATCTGCGATGAATCGGTTTCTGCTCTGGATGTTTCGGTGCAGGCGCAGGTACTCAACCTCCTGAAAGAATTGCAGGGTGAGTTTGGTCTCACTTACATCTTTATTTCCCATGACTTGAGTGTGGTGAAATTCATGAGCGATCGCATCATGGTGATGAACCGAGGGAAAATCGAAGAGATTGGCCCTGCGGAGAAGATTTACCGCGAACCGAGTAAGGATTACACTCGCCAGTTGATTGCTTCGATTCCTACGGGTACCCTGGAACGGATTCAGCAACAGCAAGAACGGCGGCAAGTTTCAGAGTTATCAGCATTCAGCGATCCGTGGTCTTCTAATTAGTGGTCTGTCAAGAACGAATTGACGGATAGAGCCGCTTCAATTGAATCCGAGCCTCAACGGTTGTATAGCAAAAGGCAGGAGGCAGGAGGCAGGAGGCAGAAGGTTTTTTACTGGAACGTGGTCGTTTTAGCCGTTCAATCTGTCCTAATCTTTCTGGCGACAGCTATAAATTGCCAATCGGTTGGCTGCTTCTATCATCTGGCTTAACTGATGACACGCTCTAGTGTTCCATACATTCCCACAGATATCACTGAGCCAAAGGAATCAGCAACCGACTCGAGTAGCGGTACTCCTCTGAAGCCACTCGAAAAGCCAGGGGGTAAAATTGCAGGTCGCCCCCCCACACCTGTAAAACCTGTTGGCAAATCTTCAGATTCAAACTAGGGGGTGGCAGGGGGGCAGAAGACGTAACAGCTTGGAGGCACTCATCTAATACTCCACTTTCAGCAATCAACAATTCTTGAAGCGGACGGGAAGACGGTGAGCTCAGAGTTGTTTTGAACTCCGGACTAAAAGGACTGCACCAAAGGTTAATCCGACTACCGGGTTGAGCATGAATGCAGAACGTGACTAACAATTCAAACAAAATACATTCCAGTTTGAGCCGATCCCCATAAATGCTTTTGTTGGCTGAGTTATAAACTTGTAAACCAAGCTGGTGCTTCTTGTATAAAGGTTCCACACGACGGAGCGATCGCTTTAAAAGATGGGCGAGGGGTATGGCACGCGGTTTGACGGTGAGTTGCCATTGCTCGTCCTTGAGGACGGGTCGAAGCAAAGCCAGAGCTTGTTCCACCTGATGCAGGAGTTGTTTTCGCCGCATCTGTTGTAACATTGGACTTCCCGTAAGTTCCTCTTGAACATGACCTTGATCCACATTCAGCGCCTGGGAATCCTTCCGTTCTTCCGTACCAGGCGGTGGCAGCCTCTGAGCATCTAGTTCCAGCAAGGCACTCACACTCTCACGCACAGACTGCTGAAGCATATCCAAGCACCGATGTTTATACCAGTTCAGCGTTTCTAAATCTTCTACCCCTTGGCTGTACTGGGTGAGGATGTATTGGTAATGGCGCAGCCAGGTAAACTGTTGGGTGAGAATTTCTAAAGCACTCAGTAAATGCTTGGGCCACTGCCTTTCCTCCTGATCCGCGAACAGAATAATCCCTGTGGTTGGTGTGGCATCGGTGTTCAGGGGGATCGCTAAAATCTGACCAATTGCGGAACTATTGAGCCAGCTACGGGTAAACGCCGTCAGTTCCGTCACGCTACGACAGAGGAAATGACGAGCCGCTAAGGTGTCTTGGATTAAGCTATCGCTAGCAATGGGGATACTCAGATCTGGAGGGAGGGCGAAGGAGGGATCAGCCACAACTGTTGCGCTAATCGTTGCCCATTCGCTGCCCGGTATCCAACTGATTAAAGCCGCTAGAGGACATTCCAAAAGATTCGCTAAATAATTTAAGCCAATGCGCTCTAATTGGATGGGGTCTTGGGGGGCTTGAAAGAGAGTGGATAATCCGACTTGCAGCGTCTGTTGGGCGAGCAAGGAGCGTTTGGCGTTCTCGGTGTAAGTGCCCAGCAGGAGCAACAGATTCAGTTGTTGGGCAACAATGCTCATCAGCGCTCGCTGTGTGGGTGTCCAAGTGCGGGGCTTGCGATCCGCAATGACTAGTAATGGAGAACCCTTCGCTTGGTTGAGCAGGTTGTAATGGCTAGACTTGGATGTCTGGCAAATCAGCAGTGAGCGCACACCCACAAGCTGAAAGGCTTCCTGCCATGGACGCAGTCGCCAATCCAAATCCAGGTCTTCAATGAATATGGCTTCAGCACTATTAAACAACCACTGTCGATCATCGGGGGAAACAGCCGGGAAGGAAGAGGGGAGAGGACGGCGATTGGAAGGTTGTGTCCCAAAGACTAAGGTAAACTCACCTCTTTCCTCTTCTTGCAGGACTAAAAAGCGATCAGCATCCAGGCGTCCACACAGCAGCTTCGCGCAATCCTTGAGCGCCGTATTCAGGTCGTTGCTCCGAGCAATGGATTGGGCAATCTCGGCGGCAAATTGGGCGTTGTTTTGAGTTTCTTGCAGCGTGGTTTCGAGTTCCTCGGTTCCCACCACTAGCGCCACCAGTTGAGCGGCGGCGCGCACATATTTGAGTTCTGCCTCTTCCCAGATCCGAGCTTCGCTGTCTTCCACCGCCAGAAAGCCTAAAAGTTCTCCTTGGGCTTGAATGGGTGCTGCCAACAGAGAACGGGCGCGTAATCGTCCTAGCAAACGCTCGGTAATATCAGATTTCAGCAGGCTTCGACCCGCACCAATGGTGACCAATTGACCGGCGGCAAGCGCCTGATAAAAGTCGTGAACTTCGGCTACGGTTAAACCAGCGGCATTAGTTCGGGAGCTTCCTAAGCGAGGAATGCGTTCTCGGTTGCCGACTCGGTGCCAGAAGTAGCGTTGTTCTGGAGAGTACCAGTAGAGATTGGTGCGTGTGGGGGTGATAAATTGCTGCGTCATCTTGATCAACGCCTCCAGACGAGGCACGACTGTAGACACTTGCATCAGTTCATCGAGGACTTGAAAGACAGGCTGTTCGGGGCGTTTGATGGAAGAACGCTGCCAGTCCACTTCGATTTGATATAAGGCGGCGGCTAATCCACCTAAAAGCAATGACAACTGAGCTTTTTCATCGGGTCGAGGGGAAACACCCCAAAGGTTCGATCCCAACAACACCACCCCAAAACATCGATCCTTGCAACGTAAAGGGAACAGTAGTGTGCCCTGAATGTTAAACTCTTGAGCGGCTCGACGCCATTCTCCGGCACGGATTTCTTGGCGCAAGTCCGGGACGCCTACAGGTCGCTGCTGGATCACGACCTGCTCTAAAAGATCGCCGGGATTGAGGTTGAACCATTGCCGGAGAAACAGGGTTTCTCCAGTGGGAGTGACACCGCCTTTACCAAATAAGCGGTGTTCGAGACGGTCATAAAGACCAATCCAAATCAGGCGATAGTTAAACTCGCGAGTGAGGTACTCCAGGGTTGTCTCGATCAGAACGTCAGCATTCTCCTCTTCCCTTAAGGTCTGAAGGACTCGACCCAATGCAACGAATTGGTCGTCGTTGTGGGACTGTTGATGTTGCTGACTCATAATTTTCAAAACCCTTCAAAGGAAGGATGAAGTATGAAGGATAAAGGATGAAAAAGTTCAGAGTATTTGTCAAGCTGGTTAGGGTTCTTAGGTCACAGGGATCGGTCACGTTTATTTAATTTAGGGTTGCTTCTATGGATATTTATCAATCGAGTATTCGCCCCATTTTGTTCTCGGTTTTAAAGGCAGACCCAGAATGGTTGCATCACCAAACGTTCCGGATTTTAAGTTGGTTTGATCACAATAGCGATCGCCCATCCAGTCAATGGGTGCAAGCGCAATTGCAGCAAACCTATTGTCTGAAACATGCCGCGCTGGAGCAAACGTTATGGGGGCTGAAATTCCCCAATCCCCTCGGTTTGGCGGCTGGGTTTGATAAGGATGGCATGGCGGCTCGACTATGGGGTAACTTTGGTTTTGGTTTTGCTGAACTGGGCACTGTGACACTGCACGCACAACCTGGAAACCCTCGTCCCCGGTTGTTTCGTTTGCTCCAAGACAAAGCTGTCCTAAACCGTATGGGATTTAATAATCAGGGTGCTGAGGCTTTGGCACAACGATTGGAGGCGTGGAAAGATGAAAGTTTAGATCATAACCCTCAACGTTCTCATTCCATTATTCCGTTGGGGATTAATCTCGGTAAATCTAAGGTAACACCCCTGGAAGCGGCGGCGGCTGACTATTTGGGAAGTTTTCGTCAGCTCCAAGATTTGGGGGATTATTTTGTGGTGAATGTGAGTTCTCCGAATACACCCGGATTGCGATCGCTCCAAGATTCGGCTCAACTTCGAGTGATCTTGGAGACACTGCAACAGGAAAATAAATCACAAAAGCCGATTTTAGTCAAGATTGCTCCAGATTTAGAGTGGGATGCGATCGCCGATGTGATCCAACTGGCTCAAACCTATCAGTTAGCGGGGATTGTCGCGACCAATACGACCATCAGCCGTGATGGACTCAAAACTCAGAGGATTGAGGCAACGGGTAAATCAGTCACGGAAGAAGCGGGTGGGATTAGTGGTGCGCCCGTGCGTCAACGTTCCACGGAGGTGATTCGCTTCATTTACCAGCAAACTCAAGGTCAATTGCCGATTATTGGGGTTGGGGGCATTTTCACAGCAGAGGATGCTTGGGAGAAAATTACGGCGGGTGCGAGTCTGATTCAGGTTTACACCGGCTGGATTTACGAAGGTCCTTGGATGGTACGGCGGATTTTGCAGGGATTAGTGGACAAGGTAGAAGAACGGGGATTGACTTCGATTTCTCAAGCCGTAGGTTTAGCAGGATTTAAGCATCACTGAATCTTCAACATTTGTAAGATTGGCTTTTTTAAGGAACCACAGAGGCACAGAGGGCACAAAGGTGAAGAAAGGGGAGGTTCTAATGAATCCTTGAAAAGTGTAATATCAAATACCTAAATGTTTGCTACAAATCACTCTCCGCGTCCCCGCGTCTCCCTGTCCCCGTGTCAATCATCTGTAGCAAACTTCAGGAGAAACGATATAAGAGGATAAAGAGTAATGGGGCTAACAAGCTGGCTCAACTTTAAACCGAGTCTTTGGGGAGAGGCTTAGAGAAAGAAGTAACGTTAGGCTCGAAGCTATATTCAGTCGTGTATGAGCTTATTTTGAAAGTACCCAAATAAATTCATAAAATTGCCTTGCAGCTCTATTTTGCAGGTAGCAGGTACAGCAGATGAGTGGGAGGAGAGTCACAGATGGCAATGATGGACGTTTTGAAACGAATTTCTGACACAATCTGGGAAATTCCAATGTCCTATAAGGAAGGAATGCGAGTTCCTGCTCGGATTTATGGGACAGAGAAATTAATCCGAGAAATGGATGATGGCGTTTATGATCAAGTGACTAATGTCGCGACACTTCCAGGTATAACCAAGTACGCATTATGTATGCCGGATGGACATTTTGGCTATGGTTTTCCCATTGGTGGCGTTGCGGCGATGGATGTGGAAGAAGGAGGCGTAATTTCCCCAGGTGGTATCGGTTTCGATATTAATTGTGGGATGCGTTTGGTGGTTACGAACCTAACCTATAAAGATGTAAAACCCCATATCAAAAAGCTGGTCGATACACTTTACCAAAGAGTTCCGGCTGGGGTAGGAAGTACTGGCTTTGTTAAGCTCTCCCGGAATGATTTTCGCCAAGTTGTTGAGCAGGGTGCACGTTGGTGCATTGACAATGGCTATGGCTGGGAAGAGGATTTGGAACTGATTGAAGAAAATGGGTGTATCCAGGGAGCCGATGCTGCAAAAATTAGCGAAAAGGCGATCGATCGCGGTTTTAATCAAATCGGAACGCTGGGGTCTGGCAATCACTATTTAGAAATTCAAGTGGCTCGAAAAGAGAATATTTTCGACCGGGATTTAGCCAAAATTATGGGAATCACTCACCCCGATCAGGTCGTCGTGATGTTTCACTGTGGAAGTCGGGGATTTGGTCATCAGGTAGCCACTGATTACTTGCAAGTTTTCTTAAAGGTAATGGAAAGCAAGTATGGCATCAAAATTTTAGACCGGGAACTCGCCTGCGCTCCTTTCAACTCTCCAGAAGGACAAGCTTACTTTGCGGCGATGAAGTGTGGTATCAATATGTCTTTTGTCAATCGTCAAGTTATTTTGCACCGCATTCGTGAGGTGTTTTCGGAGATTTTCGGACGTTCTTCAGAAGACTTGGGGATGGAGATGGTATACGATGTTGCCCATAATACCGCTAAGTTAGAACGTCATATTGTAGATGGAAAAGAGCGATCGCTCCTAGTTCACCGCAAAGGTGCAACTCGCGCTTTTGGTCCAGGGATGGAGGATGTGCCGGAGCGTTACCAGGCATTTGGTCAGCCGATTATCATTGGTGGCAGCATGGAAACGGGGTCTTATTTGCTAGCTGGTGTACCCAGTGGCGCTCAGACTTTCTTCAGCACGGCGCATGGGAGTGGACGCACCATGAGTCGGACAAAAGCGCGAAAAACCTGGCAAGGAGACCAACTCCAAAAGGATATGCTCAAAAAAGGCATCTATGTTCGCAGTACCTCTAAACCGGGATTGGCGGAAGAAGCGGGTGGTGCCTACAAAAACGTTGATGATGTGATTGAAGCGGCTGAGTTAGCAGGGATTAGCAAGCGGGTTGTGCGGTTGACTCCGATTGGAAATGTGAAGGGATAAATCCATGCAAATACGCACGCCGATTACCGTGATTACAGGCCCACTGGGAAGTGGCAAAACAACCTTGTTGCGTCACATCATCGATACGGTTTCCCGAAAAATTGCCATTCTAATGAACGAATTTGGTGAGATTTCTATCGATGCCAAAATTATTCAAGGGAAAAATGTTGAGATGGCAGACCTCGGTGGAGGTTGCGTTTGTTGCTCCCTAGTGGGTGAGTTTGAAGCGGCGGTGAATGAAATTATTGATACCGTTGACCCAGACCATATTGTGGTGGAAACAACTGGAGTGGCAGAACCAGATGCACTCGCGTTCGATATTCAAGAGAGTTTACCCAACGTGCGTTTGGATGGAGTTGTTACCTTGATTGATGCGGATGCGATGGTGAAGTATCCATCTGTGGGACACACCATGCGGATGCAAATTGAAGCCGCAGATACCCTAATTCTAAACAAAGTTGATCTAGTCTCAGAAAGCGAGTTAAACGCGATTGAGGAGAAGTTACATTCCTTGAATGAAGTGGCTTCAATTCTACGTACCCAACGGGGTCAAGTGGATACAGACTTGCTGTTTGGGATTGCCAGAGAGCGGGTGGAAGTGCAACCTCACCACGTTCATCAGCCGGAATTTGCATCCTTCAGCTATACTTCGAGTGCTACTTTCGATCGCCAGTGCTTTGAGAAATTTGCTGACACCCTGGCAGGAGCAGATGTTTACCGGGCAAAAGGGTTTATCCGATTTTCTGAAGGGATTTATCTGTTTAACTTTGTGGCTGGACGTTGGGATTTTGAGCCATTTGAACAAGAGGAAACAGAGCTGGTTTTTATCGGCAAACAGGTGAGTGAACGAAAAGAAGAAATTATTAATCTGTTAAAGTTATGTGAACAATAGTCTGATGTGTCACGGATGGGATTGACTGATGGAGCTTTTTACTGTTCACGTACCCAAAGAATCGGCAGTACCACTAGTGGCTAATCTTCCTCATAGCGGTCTATTTGTTCCTGATGATATTGCCGAACAATTTACAAGCGAGCATCTTCAGGCTTTACCCAATAGTGACTGGCATCTCGACCAA
>DATNQL010000958.1:0-13380 GCA_036704025.1 Stenomitos sp. | reverse complement strand
GAGATACTCTTGTCGGCTGCTAGGATAATCTTGCTGAGCGGCATAATCGCCTGCTGCAACGGTCTGCTTGCTGAGATACTCCTGCTTGCTGAGAGATTCGTCTGCTGCCCTACGCTTCTTCTTGTGGTTGAGATAAATGTTAGCTACCACAATCGCAGTTACGAGTGCTGGGATATCCATGAAGGGATAGAGTGCGGCAGCCCATGCCTCGTATGGCATTTTTTGTTCTTCCAGGAGTGTCAGGGCGGCAGCCATAGTAGAGCCACTCACAGCACCAAACAATCCCCCGGTCGCAATCGCATCTACGGTTTTGACCTTCGGCAGCTTGGCCAATGTATAGCGTGCGATGAATACAATCAGAATTCCTGATGCTACAGCAAACGCTGCGGGTAAAATCATCTCCGTCAGGTTGGAATTGCGGATCGCAATACCACCGGTCAGACCGATTTTGGTGAGCAACATGAAGACGATGATCTGACAAATCGCCTCTGGAATTACCAATTGGCTACCGAGAGCGGCAATCACCATACCACCAATCAAAAACCCGAGTGTTGGGGACTGCAACTGCTTAACGAAGTCCATTAAAAACAAGGACAAAAAATCCACGAATACCTCCTTATGCCCCCTCTGACGAGGAGTATTGCAATAAATGAACTAAGTGAACTCTAAAGAGTTAAAGAGAGTAAGAGTGAGGCGCTTCACCCTACAACACAGGTGTTGCATGAGATCAAAGTAACTAGAAGCGACCTATTCCATAGAAAGGATCGACTATAGATAAAAGTCGGCTGGAGAATGAAATCTGGCATCTGCGATCACGCGCTCAAAGAAGTCTCAACAACAGATTGCCGAGAAGATTGCCGAGCGACTTTAACCTCTGAAAACCTAAATCGTAATAGTTAAATCATTTGGATATTCTTAACTGTACGCTACTCTGGGTACTAATACTTATGGAGTAACCTAGAAAAAAGTTTTTGTCTGTATAGAAATTCTTCTATGGTTTGTAGATCAGTGGCACGGCGAAGCCAGTGGTCGGGGGTAGCAGCCCAACATATTCCCTGAGCTTCACTAAGTCAAGTCAGACGCCACGGGCGGTCGCGCACAACAAAGGGTTCAAGGACGCGGGGACGCAAAGAGGGGGAGACGCGGAGAAAGAATTCAGACTGTGACACTCACCCCGTCTGCATTCGAGCGACTGAATCGAAGATTCAGTCGGGGTCTCAAACCCTTGGGACTTACGTCGGGAGCGTCTTTGCGTCTTCTCGATGAAAATCCTTATTCTCTCTGACCTCTGCCTGATTTTCTAGATAAAATGTGGAATTGCACTTCTACTGAGATTGCTAAACCGATTACGAACATAACAATCTATCGATTCTCACCCTGATTACTTCAGCATTTCTAGAATCGAAGACTAAGAGGCTGTCTCTAAAGAAATGTCAAGTTGGCTGAACTAGGCGATCGACCCTCAAAATCCGCAATCTATCCCAACTGCTATGTAGAGACTAGAAAGCGATCGCACAGGGCAAAATTATGGCAGACATCCGCAACCTCCTCCACCAAATTGCCGCGCAAGAAGCTCAACTGCATCACACTCAATTTCTTGCCCCTTGTGTGCGGGGGGGACGAGTGCGGACATCTGTAGCCAATATCATCCACACCTTCACCCCTCAACCCCAAGACTTCGAGGGATGGGGCATCTTTCAACCCGTGGATGGGAAAACTGCCGAGGTAGTGGATGAACCCAATTTGCCTCAACTGGCAGACTATCTAAAACTCCTGAAGCCGATGCGCCTGCGACTGGCTTATGTCTTGCAGGGGCAAACGTGGCTGGCTTACCCCGTGAATGAATCTGATATGCAGCAGCGATTGGGTGTTGCTAAGCCTATACCCGTGCATCTAGTCACAGAAGCCTCTGCCTTTGAGCCAATTATTGCCCGTTTTGACGGCAGTGCTTGGTGGTTTGATGAAATTGATCGAAGGGCTGAACCCCAACCTGCCGAACGACTTCGAGAGCAACTGAGGCAAGACACAATACCGAAAAATGTTCGCTTTCCGGGGATGACGCCGGAGATGTACACGGTTTATCACCTTGTCTTGCAGCAAACGGAAGCTGATCAGCAAAGATTAGAACACCAACGCCAGGTGAGGGAACAACGGGAGAGGCAACGCGGACAACGAGAGACACCACGTAGGAGAAGGCACCAACACCTCACCAACCGAGAGGAAGGGCGTCTGCGGGATGCGTTGCACATGGGCGGGGGCGAACTTAGAGATTTTCGCGATCGCGGGGATTTTTGGCAAGTTGAGTGGACAACTCGTAACGGTGAACATCATACCTCTGCCATTTCTAAAAATGACTTAACCGTGATTAGTTCCGGTATCTGTTTGAGTGGGTATGATCGCAACTTTGACTTGCAATCCCTTGTTGGTGTAATTGAAGCACGAGATAACTGGGACTTTTGAATGAAGGTTTACGTTAAAGTTTAGAATTTGAATGTTGGAATAATAAGCTGAGACGCATTTAAGAAAGCCTATTTCCACACCCCACACCCCACACCCCACACCCCTTATGACCATTTCGTTGTGGCAATTTAGCTGCACATCAACTTACCACTTATTAACAGTAACTGGAGACAGATGGCTCTAAGCGATAGTACTCATGGCGTTCACTGCTGCACTCGTTCAGCCATTCTCTTCAAGTCGCATCGTTCACACCAATGGCTGATTCACTCCATCACGTAAATGGGGACAATCATCTATTAGGACTGATTTCGACGGCACCGGGATCGTCAATGAGCGACGAACACAAGGTAAGGTAATGATTAAATCTTGGATGGTTATAGGGGCTGTGACCCTAATAGTGGTGTTGGGTGGTGGATTAATTACACCCGACGGTGCTAGATGGTTCAACCGCCTACAACGTCCAAGATGGTTAACATTTGAACCCGCCATTCCCTTTATCTGGACTGTGATTTATATTTGTGCGGCTTGGTCAGCTTATATTGTTTGGGAAAACGCTCCAGGTAGCACTAATACTTGGTGGTTGATGGGCTTCTATCTCCTATTAGAAATTGTTACTACGGCCTATACACCCGTGATGCTAAGACTCCGAAGTCTTAAGGTCGGTACCATAATTGGCGGGACTGGTGCTGTGATTGGCCTGATTCTGGCACTATTGGTTTTTCCCATTTCAAATTGGGCATCTTTGTTACTACTGCCCTACCTTCTTTGGAGTCCCATTGGTACTTATACCACCTGGGAGATGATGCGCCTCAATCCTGAAGAGGCTTAGGCTCACATCATCTCCTCTTATCCTCACTCATATCATGTCCGTCTAATTACCCATAATAAAAACTCTCCGCGTCCCCGTGTCCCCGCGTCAATCCTAACGATGGGTGTTTAACCGGACATGATATCACGCTCCCATGGATCGCTAGGGAAAGTTAAAATCATACGAATGTCATCGCCAAAGTTGTCCAAAAAACCAGATAATGGACAACTGTCTGTCTTTGTTTAGGCATAAAACTTTGGTAGGCGTTGGCGTATCAGGGGGTGTGATGAATTTCCTTAGAGGTAGATTACTGCTTTTGACTGAACAGCTCCCTAGCCTAATCGAACAACTTTCGGATGAGAATTTGCACGATGCTTGGCTCGTGCTTCAGCCGCTTTACTATAACCTGTATATGCTGATCGCCATACAAGAATCGATGCGAACGCTAAGGCCGGGAGATATGCTCACCCGTGAACAAGCGTTGCGATTCCTACAGTTTCCTTAAGCTTACCCCATGATCATTGTCAACAAAGATTTGTAACTTGGAGCCAGCACCCACCTTGTGAGCATAGAAGTGCGCTATGCCCGATCCTTTTTAGAAGATCTCAAAAATTTAGAGTCAGCGGCGTACCAACAGGTTTGCCAAGTCGTCTTTGAGCAGTTCATTGGACTCAAGCAAATTCAAGACCTGCCAGAACTGCACCGAATCAGCTCTGATGCGATTTTTTATCGATTTACCATCGATAACTACTTAGTCGGAATCGAAGTTACTGGTCAGATTGTGAAATTTTTGCGCGTTCTACCCAAACCCTACATTTGAGTCCTCTTAAACTTGTGATTGGCAAGACACGAAGTTTGAGAGCAATTTAATTTATGGACGCCGCTACT
Organism: Stenomitos sp.; assembly: GCA_036704025.1. Classification (GTDB taxonomy): domain Bacteria; phylum Cyanobacteriota; class Cyanobacteriia; order Cyanobacteriales; family Coleofasciculaceae; genus Allocoleopsis. The sequence goes on along the minus strand of DATNQL010000958.1, from coordinate 9,224 downwards.
CTTTGGCAACGTTACCAAGACTGGTTATTCTATCATAAAGAGTTGGAATTTTTTCTCGATATCAGTCGGATGCGCTTTGATGACGCTTTTGTCGAGGCCATGCGACCCAAGTTCGAGAAGGCGTTTCAAGAGATGGACGCCTTAGAGAAAGGTGCAATCGCTAACCCCGATGAAAACCGCATGGTGGGTCACTATTGGCTGCGAGACGCCGATTTAGCCCCAACTCCAGAACTGCGGGACGAAATCCTCAACACCCTGGAACAAATCGAAGACTTCACCGAAAAAATCCAGACAGGTGCCGTCCATCCCCCTGGCAAGTTCCAATTCACTGATGTCCTGTCCATCGGCATTGGAGGTTCCGCCTTAGGGCCGGAGTTTGTGGCTGAAGCCTTAGCCCCCATCTCTCCAGCACTCGCCATTCACTTTATTGACAATACCGATCCGGCTGGTATTGATAAAGTCATGGCTCAACTGCAAGACAAACTCGATAGCACCCTAGTCCTCATCATCTCCAAATCTGGAGGCACGCCGGAAACCCGTAACGGCATGATTGAGGTGAAAAAAGTCTACGAGTCCAAGAATTTAAACTTTGCGTCCCATGCCGTAGCCATCACTGGCACAGACAGCAACTTGGATCAACTTGCTAAATCGGAAGGTTGGCTAGCCAGCTTCCCCATGTATGACTGGGTGGGAGGACGCACCTCAGAACTGTCAGCCGTGGGACTCCTCCCCGCTGCACTACAAGGCATTGACATCCGTGAGATGCTCGATGGTGCCAAGGAGATGGATGCCGTTACCCGCATACCCAAGCTTGAAGACAACCCAGCCGCCCTGCTCGCCCTCTCTTGGTACTTTGCCGGGAATGGCAAGGGTGAGAAAGATATGGTGGTTTTACCCTATAAAGACAGTTTGCTTCTGTTCTCACGCTACTTACAGCAGTTGGTGATGGAATCTCTGGGTAAGGAGAAAGACTTAGAGGGCAATGTTGTCTATCAGGGAATTGCTGTCTATGGTAACAAAGGTTCAACTGACCAACACGCCTACGTACAACAGTTACGAGAAGGAGTTGCTAATTTCTTTGTCACATTCATTGAAGTTCTAGAAGACCGACAAGGAACCTCTCCAGAAGTCGAACCAGGGGTAACCTCAGGCGATTATCTCTCAGGTTTATTGCAAGGGACTCGACAAGCCCTGTATGAGAATCTGCGGGACTCAATTACGGTAACCATTCCTCAAGTCAATCCCCGCACTGTGGGCGCTCTGATTGCCTTGTATGAGCGTGCAGTGGGTCTTTATGGTTTCCTAGTGAATATCAACGCTTACCATCAACCTGGAGTCGAGGCGGGCAAGAAAGCGGCGGCGGCTGTTCTGGATTTACAGAAACAGGTGATGCAGGTACTTCAGGCCGAAGGTACTCCCCTTTCTCTTTCTGAGTTAGCTCAAAAAGTCGGAACACCGGAACAGGTTGAATCGATTTATATGCTGTTGCGCCATCTCCAAGCGAATCAGCGAGGTGTTGTCTTAGAAGGCAATCCGGGGCAACCGAGCAGCTTGAAGGTTTCAGCCAGTTGATTCTTGAGGGGTCGTAATTTCTGTCGTAGTGAGCGCTTGAGCGCTCAAGCGCTCACTACAAACTTATGTAGAGTGGGGAGTATCCACCTTAAGAACGAATTGAGGTAATACGACTTTGCCAGCAGGAGCATGAGATCTGGGAGGGAGTGGCTGTACACTGAGTTAGGGCACAGTTTTCGCATTCAGAACCTAGACACAATTGTTTTTAGGTTTCTGTTGAGTTAACCAGATATGACCTAGCGTAAGAGTAGACTCGCTCTTAGATTCAGTACCCCATGCCATTGATTATCCTGGTTGCAGATGACAACCTGGGAACCCGTCTTTCTGTCAGTGACTATCTGGAGATGTCTGGCTACTCAGTCATCGTAGCTGAAGATGGCCAGGAAGCTCTCTCGAAAATCGAAAAGTACCATCCTCACCTACTGGTGACGGATATCAACATGCCCCGCATGGACGGCTATGAGCTGGTGAAAAAGCTTCGTCAGCAACCTTCGTTTCGCTTGTTGCCGATTGTCCTGTTAACCGAACGCGCGACTACGAAGGAACGCATTGAGGGCTATGAGTCAGGGTGTGATGTTTACCTGCCGAAGCCGTTTGAGATGGATGAATTAGGCGCTGTGATCCGCAATCTTGTGGAGCGCCAACTGGATCGGAAAGTTTCCTTCCCCGACTCGCGTACAGCATCCGATCGTCCATCCGATTGGGACTCGCCATCGACACCAGAAAATATGCCAGGGGAGGCGAGTTCTCCCAATTCTATAGCCATCGAGTTGACTGAGCGAGAACAGGAAGTGTTAGCTTTGCTGGCTACAGGTTTATCCAACGTGGAAATTGGCAAAAAGCTGTACCGTAGTCCTCGGACAGTCGAAAAACACGTCAGCAGTCTTTTACGAAAAACAGAGACCAGTAACAGAGCTGAACTGATACGATTTGCATTGAAAAATCATTTAGTTAATTAAATTAACTGATTTTTTGAACATCAGGAGAGTAACTGATGAGGACATCTAGCTACGCAACAGTGATTTATGAGAAAATCACCCCAAAAATTCATAATTTTTTTTAAGAGCGACTCATTCAGATAAAGTTTCTCTTGACTTTTGTGGCTAAGATTTGTGATTCAGTTATTATAAAACCCGATAATCAGACAACCTTGAAACCAGATTGAACACGCTCAAATTTGACTATTAAACTTTTTGAGCAGAATTTCACGAGTTCACTTTTGCCGGATATTTTGAATCTATAAAATCTAGATTCGAGGCACTGCTCTAGTAAATACTCCGGGAAGACAAAAGCGTCAGGAAAGATTGCCGCTCAACTCATATTTTTGTAGCAGAGCGGAATCTCATCCTCAGAATCCCAATAAACCAGGATATAAATAAGATTAATTGAACTGAATTGAATATAGTTTAATCACCCGATCGGGTGATTAAACTATATTCAAGAGTAGAACCCTGAAGGAGAGTTTGGTCAAAGCTTTATTTAATAAGTTCTATGTCTCATCCACCTGGGGGAAGTCGATAACTGTTCAATGATCGAAGCTATTTTTAGAGGTAATTTATCGAAGGAAAGCACAAGTGAAAACCAGAATTTTTAGGGTCGGAGCAAAATGAATCGACAAAACCTGATGTCCTGGAATCAGAGACGCATCTGGCGATATATTGCCGTAGTCGGCGCGATCGCTGTTGCTTACTATGGTGCGGCATACCTCATCGTCTCCTCTCTAGGGCTGGGTTTAGAGGCTTCTCCGTTATGGCCTTCCGCAGGGATTGCCTTAGGCGGTTTACTCTTAGCAGGACAGCGTGTCTGGCCGGGGGTGGCATTGGGGTCATTTTTTTGGTGCCAGTCACAGGTATCCTTAACCATGGCTTTCGCCTTAGCGTTTAGCATTACATTGCAAGCCTTGGTTGGAGCCGAAGTCTTGCATTGGCTGAAGTTTTGCCCTTCACTCAAACGGCGGCAAGATGTCCTAGAGTTAGTGGTTTGGGGAGCCTGGGGTTCGAGCCTGATCAATGCCAGTCTGAGTACGTTGGTCGGTTACTTGGGCGGTACCGTTGAGCCTCAACAGTGGCAGGAAAACTGGTGGACGTTGTGGGTGGGAGACGGTATGGGCATTTTAATCGTCACTCCCCTGCTGTTGATGAGTCGCCATTGGTTGGGGAACGTGAGATGGATGATCGCCCAAATTTCACAAGGGAAATTCTGGGAATGGGGCAAGAATTTAGGGTTTTACAGAAGCTTTACAGTTCTTCCCCATACCCCCACTGGGAACAGGCATTCTGAGGGCGAAAAAAACTCCACTCTTCCTGAAGCTGTGATTTGCTTTACCCTGTTGTTTACTCTTTGCTGGTTGGTGTTCGGGTTAAAATCCACCGTTGATTTGGCTCGATATCCCCTCGAATATCTTCCCTTTCCTTTCGTTGTCTGGGCTGCGATTCGCTTCACTCAGCGAGGTGCAGTAATGGCCACCCTAATTGTTTGTATGATTGCCATTTGGGGAGCCATGCAGGGCGTTGGGCCGTTTGTGGCAAAAACAAACATCAAACAAGCGGTTTTATTTTTACAGGGCTTTATGGGCGTTGTGTCAATTACAGCCTTAGTCCTAGCGGCGGCTGAGTCAGAACGCGCTCATGCCGTCGATTTACTCAAAGAGCGGGAAGCGAGTCTAGCCAATGCTCAACGCCTTGCACAATTGGGAAACTGGGATTTTTACGAAACGTACACCAACTCCTGTGTACCCCAGCAGAAATTGCAGTGGTCGGATGAACTGTATCGCCTTTTTGGTTTTAGTCCTAAAACCTTCGAGCCGACTTGGGAAACGTTGTTTCAAGTGGTTCATCCCGCAGACCGCGATCGCGTAGGACAGGCAATTCGAGGTGCTCTGCGAGAAAATCAGCCCTACTGCCTTGACTATCGCATTGTACGCCCAGATGGTTCAGAACGCATTGTTTGCGAACAATCGGAGATTTACGGGGGTGGTATTCGGGGCACAGTGCAAGATATTACTGAGCGCCAACGGGTCGAAGCTCAACTTCGCGCCGCCGCTGAGCATGTTAGCGAAGCGGCTGAAAGACAGCGCTTGTTAGGAGAGATGGCGTTGAGGATTCGGCGATCGCTCCATCTGGATCAAATTCTCAACACAACCGTCGCGGAAGTCCGAGAATTTTTACAGGCGGATCGTGTTTTCATTGGTCAAATTGATGGCATTTCTCAACAATGGAGTGTGGGTCAGTTGTTAGCACCGCACCGCAGTTGGTCCCAGAAGGTCGCCCAAGTTGAAAGTTCCGCAGGACACCTATTCTGTGAGAATGGCAAACCATCTTCAACCCTCTTAAAAGGTCTAGTCATTGCTGAAGCCGTAGAACCGTGCTACCCCTCGCTTCGCAGCATGGTGATTGAAGATGAGGCAACCATACAAGAATGGCGATCGCGGTTTAACCAAGGTCATGTTATTGCCATTGAGGATACAAAAACTATCCCCTGTTCCTGTAATATCGCCGCCTACCACGCGGAATATAAAGTAGGAGCGATCCTCGCTGTACCCATTTGGGTGGGGGATAACCTCTATGGGGCGTTAGTCGTTAACCAATGTAGCCAGTCCCGTCATTGGCAATCCTGGGAAATTGAGTGGCTCACTTCACTCGCCACACAAGTCGCCATTGCTATTCAGCAAGCAGAACTTTATCGACAGATTACAGACCTCGCCGCTCATTTGGAATCCCAAGTAGAGGAGCGAACCCAAGAACTCACGGCTAAAATGACCGAACTTCAGGAACTCAACCAACTCAAAGATGTATTCCTGCAAGCCGTTTCCCACGACCTCCGCACTTCGTTGCTGGGAATGTCAATGGTATTAAACCATTTATATAAATCAGCCTATCAATCAGCGGGAGATGGCGTAACCCTTTCTCGACCTCTGCTGGAACGGATGATGACCAGCAACGAACGTCAGCTCAATTTAATCAACTCTCTATTAGAAGATCATTTCAACGAAGAGCGCCAATTAGAACTGCACCTTCAACCGATACAGTTTGCTCAATTGTGTCAGGATTTAATCACCGACTATTCATCGATGCTGGCTCAAAACCAAGCCACTCTGACTCCAAAATTTCCTGAAAATTGCCCTTTGATCAAGGCTGATGCAACTCAAGTGCGACGGGTGTTAGAAAACTTGCTCACCAATGCCTTAAAACACAACCCGCCAGGGCTGAACCTAACCTTACAAGTCGGGGTTGAAGACCAAAAAATTCGCTGCACTCTACAAGATAATGGGTTAGGAATGAGCCAAGAGCAACAGAACAGCCTGTTCAAACTTTACATTCGAGGTCTGCATACCAAGCACTTAACCGGCATTGGTTTGGGTTTGTATCAATGTCGCCAAATTATTAACGCTCACGGTGGAGAGATTGGTATGATGAGTAATCCTAATGTAGGGTCAACCTTTTGGTTCACCCTCCCATTAGCTGAGTAGGGGCATAAGATGAAAGATGGAAAGACACATGAATTAACCATCGCGATGCACGATGTCAGGAGAAAAGGCTGGCAAACACACCGCAATATATTCTGCGCCCTCTGGAGAGGGAGTGCTGTAACGAACCCACTCACCTTTTCGAGCGATCACAGCCTGTCCTGCCTGAACGTCCATCTCACCCCCCTCATAGTCAACATGCAGCATTCCTTTGAGTACAACAGTGAATTCGTCAAATTCAGGCTGTTGTCCTGGTTCCATCCAGCCACTCGGAGAGCGCATATGGGCAATACTAACCGCTGAAGTTTGCGTAGATACGCGACCGATATATTCGTCGATGATTTTGGGCTTGTTGCCTGCGGCTTCAATGCGATTGGGTTGTTCAATGAGTTGGGGCATAGTTAAGGACGAATGACTAAAGGTTAAGCGTTGAGGATACTCCAAGATAATCGTAAACTCCTGTGAGTCAAATCCAGTAGGAGTCAGTCATGTAGCACATGACGTCTAAATCACATCCTCTGTTGGGAGGATATATTGAAGCTATTTGGTTCAAGGGATCTACCGTGAGTAAAACTAGGTGTTTTGGGTCGGAAAGGACGGGTATTAGCCTAGTCATTGGGACAATTGCTCAACTCTCTGTGGTAATGGCTATTCCCAGTAGCCCGACACTGGCACAAATTACGCCTGATACAACTCTAGGGGCTGAAAGTTCCCGCATTACTCCGGGGATCACTGGGCAAGGACTTCCGGCTGACTTCATTGAGGGCGGTGCACTCCGGAATGCCAACCTGTTTCACAGTTTTTCCGAATTTAATGTGAACAATGGACAGCGAGTCTACTTTGCTAACCCTACAGGCATTGAGAATATCTTCAGCCGCGTCACAGGAAATAATATCTCCCATATTCTGGGCACTTTGGGCGTCAATGGGAACGCTAATTTATTCCTGCTTAATCCTCATGGCATTATCTTTGGCTCGAATGCCAGACTCGATATTAATGGGTCATTTTTAGCCACCACCGCCAATAGTTTCCAGTTTCCTGGTGGAACCCAGTTTAGTACCAGCAATCCTGAAGCACCGCCCTTATTGTCGATTAATGTTCCCCTTGGGGTGCAGTATGGCTCACAACCCGCAACAATTGTCAATACAGGAAATTTATCCGTTGGGCAAGACTTGACGCTAGCGGCGGGTACTCTAGACTTACAAGGTCAGTTGAGTGCAGGTAGAAATTTAACACTGGAATCACAGGATACCGTGCGAGTAAGGGACAGTGCTGCCACTCCCTTCATTGCCTCTGCGGCGGGGAAATTAGTGGTGCAGGGTAATGAGCGGGTGGATATTTTTGCCTTAAATCATGCTAACAGTGGCTTCTACTCCGGTGGGGATATGGTGTTGCAAAGTGCCAACACCGTGGGAGGTGATGCTCACTATTGGAGTGGGGGTAGTTTTCGGATTGAAAAGTTGGATGGAAGTCTGGGGAATTTAAAGAGTCCCTATGACCCGATTATTTTAGCGAGTGGTGATGTCAGTTTAGGGGACTACCAGGGTGCATCGTTACACATTTTGGCGGGTGGGAGTGTAACCCTGAGCAATATCCAGATTACTGGCACAGATACAGATGGGAATACGATTCATCCCAATAACACGACACCTTTTAACAGCACTCAAACGATTGCCTCCCTCGCCAGTTTTACTCTATCGGATGGCACACCCATTACTATTCAAGGCAACACCATCCCGACGCTGGATGTGCGGGCGGGTGTGAACTGGGCGGCATTGGGCGGTTTTCCATTGCCGAACCCTACAGTGATTGGGACAATCCCCAGCCCTCCTGCGACATCTGCGTCGGGTGCCAGTATTACGGTGAAGGGTAATATTATCAACGATCAGCCCAATGGCTTGGTGTTGTTAACCAACCAGTTTCAGCCGAACGAAGTCGCTGGGAACATTGAGGTGAATCAGATCTACACCGCCCCTTTTAACAGCGCGTTCAACAGTGGACGGATTATAATCGACTCTCGTGGAGACTTTACCCCTTTAGGCCGATTAGACACAAGTACCTTTGGCAGTGGACTGGGGGGTGACATGCTGATTTGGGCGGCGGGGGATGTTCGTCTGGACGGCGTTCAACTGAGCAGCAATACCTTTAGCCGTGGCAGTGCAGGCAACATTTCCATCGCGGCGCGATCGCTATTCTTATCACAGGGAGGTCAAATTACCAGCCAGAGTGGAGATGATGCGATCGGAAATGGCGGCAATATTACCCTCAACCTGGCTCAGACTCTATCTGTGGATAGCGATCGCCAAGGAGGTTGGCCTAGTACCATTTTTACACAGGTGAATCGCCGCTCCCAAGGCGATGGCGGAAATATTTGGATTAGTACTGGCGATTTGAGCTTAACCAATGGGTCTCAAATTGTAGCGAATAACTTTGGGAACCGAGCCGGTGCTCGAGCGGGTGACATTACCATTCGTGCAACAGGTACAGTTACGGTAGATGGTTATCGTCAAAACGATGGCTGGATATGGATTAATGATGCCAGCAGTGGGATTGGCAGCAACATCGGATTTGGGGTTGAAGATGGTAGCACGGGCGGGAAACAGGCTGGCAGAATTGATATCCAAGCCGCAGGGCTGAACATTGAGAATGGAGGTTACATCGCCAGCAAGGTTGAGTACAACGAAAATGGACAGGGCGGCGATATAACGCTCAATATCCTGGGCACTCCAGGAAACCTAGGCCAACTGGTGATCAGTGGCGTCAGCGAACGTCAGTACAATCCTAGTGGCATCTTCAGTCAGGTGGAAGCTGGCGCAGTCGGAAAGGGTGGCATCATCACCATTCATACAGGTGATTTGTTGGTTACGAATTCTGCTCGTCTAGATTCCAGCATGGCTGGCACGGGTGAAAAGGGTGGAGATATTAATATTAATGCGACTAGATCTGTGGTCTTTGATCGCAGTGGTGCTTTTAGCCAATTATCGGGAACCGCGACACAAGGTGGAAACATTAATATCACCACCGATAGTTTATCGCTCACAAATTACGCTCAACTCTCTGCCAGCACTAGTGGTCAAGGCAATGCGGGGCATGTAACCATTAATACTGGCCAAGGTCAGGTCACATTACAGCAGGGCAGCCGGATTAGCAACTCTGTGGAACAGGGGGCTGTGGGCAATGGCGGTAT
>DATNQL010000957.1:0-2784 GCA_036704025.1 Stenomitos sp. | reverse complement strand
TTGGGGGTGCGGGTGTCACCATTCGTTGGGATCTTGCCCCACAAAATGGCAAAGTCAAACTTCTGTGCAAACGAGTCAATACCTGGGATAGTTTTTGGCAAGATTTGCTTCCCCTCACTTGGCGGCAGAGAGCCTTTTTTCCAGCGAGAATGAGCCTCTTTGGTATTGCCGAGCCAGCGAACACTGGAGTGGTCAACATGAATGGGCGATTGCTCCTAACCGCTGATGCGGGTCGCTATTGGGAAGTCGATCCGGTCACCCTCGAAACGATTACGCCGGTGGGATACTTTGATGAACATATCGTCAGTGTGCCCCTATCATTCTTCCCGATGGTGGCGAATACAGCTCACCCATTTTATGACCCGGAGGCTGGTCAGTTAATTAGCTGTGAACTCAAATGTGTGCCGCGTCCAGGGCAATTGTTCTATGACATGGTCAGCCAGGTTTATATTACCGTTTGGGACGGCAAAGGAACGTTAAAGCATTGGGAGTTGGATGGAACTCGACTCGATGGTAGCCCCCATACCATCATCGTCACAGAAGAATGTGCGATGATTCCTGATATGCCTTTCCAAATGGGCTTAACCACACTCATGGGGCTGAAAGTTCCCCCGACCAATGCTTATCCTCACACACAGGTTTATGTCGTAGACCGTAAAGACTTAACAGCCGCCAACTATAAGGTTCCCGCACGCCTGGTTACTTTTCCAGGTGATAGCTACCATTTCCTTTGTAACTATCACCATCAAAATGGAAATATTCAGATGGTGGCTGTCCAACAAGGAACGATTAGCCTCACTCAATCATTAGAACCCTCAGATGTTAGGCACTTCACGGGCAAACCCTACAGCGAGGAATATTGGGGTATTCCGTGGATGTTTGGTTTTGACCCCGGTGTTCTACGTAAAGTAGTGATTCGTGATGGTCAAGTGATTCAAGAAGAGGCATTTATCCATCCCGGATGGTATTCCACCATGCTCTATACGGCTGACCCACGGGAACAGTTTACTGCTTCAGGTTATTCGGCCATTTATCAAGGTTATACTGGGTATTGGCGGGATTTAATCTGCCGTCGTCAGTACCTTTCTTTCCGGGATCATCCCAACCGTATCCTGAGCGATCAAGAACTACCAACCCACAATTTACCTTCTGTTTTAGCTCGCATTCCTCTAGCAGAAGATTGGCAAAGGCTAACCGAGCAGGTGCACAAAGAACATCAAGAACATCCGGAACACGAGTTATCGAGCTTAGGTCATGAATTCCTTGATTTTTATGTGTTCCCCGCTCAATGTCTGCTCGACAGTATTCAATATATTCCCCAAGGAAAGGGATATATTTTTACGAAAGTATTTGCCGAAAATCATCTAGAAGCCTGGTTATTTGCTGCCGATAACCTCAAGAATGGCCCTGTTGCCAAACTGACTCTGCCAGACAAAGTGAATTTTGGCTTCACCTTACATTCTGAGTATTTTGAGAAGCTCGTTTCTACTCCTCCTTCCTATCGAGTTGATCGAGTTGCCTGTGCTTTGCGGAGTTTAGCCAAGGTTCCTAGAGAATTTATCTTTAATCAACCGAATCAAGTCCTGAATCGTTGATGAATCTTTAGGTGAAGGTTATTACACTCAAAACCGATCTCCTCTCATGCTCTGAGAGGGGATTATTTTTTCAAGTAGACAAATGCTTGAGAATAATAGGATCTCTGGTTGCGAAGGACGACAAGGACAAAAACAGGATTCTAGACATTTCCGCTGTGGTCAGTGTGACAGTTATAAAAGCGATTGAGTCCACCCATTCCAGAAAGCCTAGCTCAATCTAGCAATCAGACAGAGCCATACCCCAAGCTAACTCAATTGTTAGGCGACGAAATCAGCATTTGCCAATGAGCTAATGTTTTTTTGAGTGGATGTGCTGTCCAAGACTTTTCGCCGCACGACCCAAAGAATTTATGACAGTCTAGGTACTGGTTGTATCGCCAGAGTGGATAATCATTATTTCAGCTAAATCTTAGGATGTGCAGTAGCGATGTTAGGAGCATCGGCGTCACACGAGTGCTGCTGCCAAACTTGATCGCCACTCAGGAGACAACAACCTTGCCAGATTTGATTAGTCAGGCTCAGCCCCCTCTAGAATTTATTCCGCCGGATTTTAATCCCTTCGTGCTAAGAGCCGCTCAACAAGTGCTGCCGATTTGGAGGCGTCGGCACACAGCGATTACCCAAATTGAAGCCGACAACGTTGAGGTTTTGGTCGATTTGTACCGTCAGTTTCAAGAAGGTAAAATTCGGTTTTTAATGGCTTTTCGGCATCCCAGTGTTGATGATCCCCTGTGTCTGGCTGACTTACTATGGCGGTTAGTACCCAAAGTAGCCAAACAACAAGGCATATCATTACAGTCACCGATTCATAGCCATTTTATTTATGATCGGGGCATTCCCCTATGGGCGGGTTCACAAATGGCTTGGCTCTATTCTCGTTTAGGTGGCACTCCGATTCATCGGGGTAAGGCTGATTGGATGGGGTTACGCTCAATTCGTCATTTATTTGCCAACGGTCAGTTCCCGATGGCGGCTTCCCCCGAAGGGGCGACTAACGGACATAATGAGATTATCAGTCCTTTAGAACCAGGGATTGCACAATTTGGATTTTGGTGTGCTGAAGATTTACACAAAGCAGCGCGAACGCAAGAGGTGTGGATTTTACCCATTGGAATTCAATATCGTTATGTTGAAGCGCCCTGGAAAGCCATAGAAAAGCTGTTAAGTGAATTAGAAGCGGCGAGTGGTT
>DATNQL010000956.1:0-2591 GCA_036704025.1 Stenomitos sp. | reverse complement strand
ACACGAAAGAACTACAAAGTACGCTGTGTGTTCATGCCGGTGCGGTTCACTGCATTGCTATCCGTCCAGATGGAAAAATCCTAGCCAGTGGCGGTGCCGATCACACCATTAAAATTTGGGATTTAGGCAATTCCGAAGTACAGCAAACCTTAGAGGGACATACCGATGCGGTTCATGCCCTCACCTTTAGCCCCAGTGGTCAATTCCTGATCAGTGGCAGTGCCGATCACACCATTAAAATTTGGGATTTAGAGAATAAAACTTTACTTTATACCCTCAATGGGCATTCAGGGGCTGTTCATTCCATTGCCATCAATGCTCAAGGGGATCTGTTGATGAGTGGCAGTGCTGACAAAACTGTTAAAATCTGGCATCCCAGTAGTGGGAAACCGCTCTATACTCTATGTGATCATTCAGCCGGGGTCATGGCTGTTGCGATCCATTCGGATACGGGTAAAATTGCCAGTGGTTCACAGGACAAAACCATTAAAATTTGGCAGTTTGATTGATGGTGAGTCACAGAATACATGACTTTAGGGGTCAATTGAAGAATGATTCGCTTCATGAGATTCAAACTGGCGTCGAACTCTCTCTAAGCGTTGGGTGATTTTATCAATTCTTTGCTTGACCTTGGCTGGGTCAATATTTGACCAAATATCGGGACGACAAAACTGATCCTTGTCCTTGTTTCGGTAATACATGTAATACCTCAAATGTCAAGATTAATTAATTAAATCTTCCTAAAAATTTACTATTCTCACGTCATTCAGAAGATAGAAGTAGCCGTCAGTCCACCAGAGGAAAAGCCAACATCAACGCCACTGACCCAATTTAGGTTTACACTTGCCACAGGGGAATGTTGGAACATTTCCAAGAGTAAAGCGTTCAAAATTCAAACATTGTATAACAGAGGGCAATTGTGAGGAAGAAAGACTATATTCAAGTAGCAGCCGATTTTTCTTTGGTATGAGCTACTGCCTGAATCCTGATTGCCAGAAGCCTCATAATCCCAGTGATGCTAAATTTTGCCTAAGGTGTGGGACAAAGTTACTATTAGGCGATCGCTACCGTTCCATCGAACTGATGGGCCAAGGTCGCTTTGGCAGAACATTATTGGGTGTGGATGAATGCAAACCATCCAAACCTCACTGCATCATTAAGCAGTTTTTCTCCCAAGCACAAGGAACTGACAATCCAGAAGAAGCAGCGCAGTTATTTCAACAAAAAGCGATCCGCTTGGAAGAATTAGGTACCCATCCTCAGATTCCTGAATTACTCGCCGATTTTACCCAGAAGCAGTATCACTATTTAGTCCAAGAGTTTATCGATGGGCAAAATTTAGCCCAAGACTTAGAAGCTCATGGAGCGTTCAATGAATTTCAGATTCGGCAACTGTTAAGGGACATCCTGCCAGTTTTACAGTTTGTCCATGAACGAAATGTGATTCACCGAGATATCAAGCCTAAAAATATTATTCGGCGCAGTACTTCAAACATCCAGACCTCTAGCAACACTATCTCCTCTGAACTCGCACAGACAGGAGAGACAATGGCCAATCCCCTGGTTCTCGTGGATTTTGGAGCCGCTAAATTTGCCACAGACAATCTTTTGCCACCCACCGGCACCGTCATTGGCACCTCTGGATTTGTCGCTCCAGAGCAAGCTCTGGGCAAAGGTACGTTTGCCAGTGACATTTACAGTTTAGGTGTAACCTGCATCCATCTGCTGACCAAAAAAAGCCCATTTGAGTTGTATTCCGTGAGTGAAGGCGGTTGGGTTTGGCAAGAACATCTGAGCAATCCCGTCACTCAGGGGTTAGCGCGAATCCTCGATAAGATGTTGGAAAATGCCACAAAGCGACGTTATCAGAATGCCAGGGATGTTCTCGATGACTTGGATCGGTTGGAGACTGCTGCCGCTGCCGCCACAATTTCTATCACACCGCCAAAATCGAGTTCCTCACTACAGCCACCCGTTCCAGTTCAACCCGAACCCGTAGTTACCCAAGAACCTGAGTTACTCGTTCCATCTCAACCTGAGCCTGAGTCAAAGCCTCTAGCTATAGAAAAGCCAGCCGCCATCCCTCTATTGCAGAATTGGAAGTGTATCCAGACACTCACGGGACATTCAGATGGAGGTTTAGATTGGTACGCAGGGGTTACATGCATCGCCTTTAGCCCTAATCAGGAATGGATTGTGAGTGGCAGTGAAGACCACACCATTAAGGTCTGGGAACTCAGTACTGGTCAAGAAATCCGCACCCTTGCTGGACATGCCGGGTTTTTTGTGAGGTCAATCGCTATCAGACCCGATGGAGAACTCTTAGCGAGTGCTGGTGACGACATTATCAAGTTATGGGACTTGAAAACCGGGGAAGAAATTCGTACCCTGTCTGGGCATTCATCCGTCATTCAGCGCCTTGTTTTCAGTCCGGATGGAAAAGTGCTGATTAGTGCTGGCAATGACACAACGATTAAGATATGGAACCCAGACAATGGGCAAGTCATGCGAACGATAGGTGGGAATCACCTTATTGAAGCACTGAGCATCAGCTCCGATGGACAGACCATTGCCAGCGGGGATGGAGACCT
>DATNQL010000955.1:0-1683 GCA_036704025.1 Stenomitos sp. | reverse complement strand
CTGGTTCACATCGGGTATCTCGGTCTGGCTACTTAACAGGCTTCAACGCACCAGGTGGCTACGACCTCTATGGAACACTGTCCTGCCTGAATTATCCCATTTTCATGCGTTCTGGTGTACGCAGTTCATGACGGCTACTTATAGAACCGTCTTAAGAGTACTCAAGCCGCTTCAGGAAAAAGAGGCGAAGGCAAAAAGTATTCGCACTCCGGGTTGGCGGGGTTCGACGCTTTCTGTGAAAACTCGTGATGGGGATGACCTAGAAATTAACTACAGCAACCAGGTTTGGCAGTGCGATCATACCCGTGTGGATGTGTTGCTGGTCGATCAGCATGGAAAACTAATCGGTCGTCCTTGGTTGACCACTGTGATTGATAGCTACTCTCGCTGCATTATGGGCATCAATTTAGGCTTTGATGCACCCAGTTCTCAGGTGGTTGCTTTAGCCTTGCGTCATGCGATTTTACCGAAGCAATATGGGGCAGAGTACAAGCTGCACTGTGATTGGGGGACGTATGGTAAACCAGAGGTTCTCTACACGGATGGGGGTAAAGATTTTCGCTCCAATCATTTAAAAGAAATTGGCGCACAGCTAGGTTTTAGCCCTGAATTGCGGAGTCGTCCTTCTGAAGGAGGGATTGTTGAGCGTCCGTTTAAAACGTTGAATCAGAAGTTATTTTCAACGTTACCAGGTTATACGGGTTCCAATGTCCAGGAACGTCCTAAGGATGCGGAAAAAGACGCTCAGTTGACGTTGAGGGAGTTGGAACAGTTAGTCGTTCGCTTCCTTGTTGATAAGTACAACCAAAGTATTGATGCGCGGATGGGCGACCAAAGCCGCTATCAGCGTTGGGAGGCGGGACTCAGAGGGCAACCCGAACTGATTTCCGAGCGAGATTTAGATATTTGCTTGATGAAAGCGGCAAGGCGCACGGTGCAGCGAGGTGGGCATTTGCAGTTTGAAAATGTGATTTATCGCGGGGAGTACTTGGAAGGGTATGCAGGAGAGACGGTGAGTGTCAGGTATGACCCCAGAGACATTACGACGATTTGGATCTATCGCCAAGAGCAGCAGCAGGAAGTCTTTTTAACTCGCGCTCATGCTCAAGAATTAGAGACGGAGCAATTGTCAGTGGATGAAGCGAAAGCCAGTGCTAAGAGGCTGCGTGATGCTGGGAAAACCGTTAGTAATCAGTCGATTTTGCTGGAGGTGATGGAGCGAGAAGCGTTGGTCGAGGGCAAGAAAACTCGCAAGCAGAGGCAAAAGGAAGAACAGAGTTATAAACAAGTTCAAGCGAATCCTGTAGTTAAAGAGGTTGAGCCTGTTGAGTTAGAAGCAGAAGAAGCAACTCAGACGGAATCGGAATTTGCTGATATTGAGGTTTGGGACTTAGACGAAATGCGTGAGGATTACGGGTGGTAGCTGATGAGTGAAGCTGAGTCAATTGCTGAAGAATTAGGGGCATTCAAAACGGATGACCAAGAGTTACAAGCAGAAATTGCTCGTCTGAGTAAGACACGTATTGTCCCACTGGAACATGTTCAAGATTTACATAAGTGGTTGGATGAAAAGCGCAAAGCCCGTCAATCGTGTCGTTTAGTGGGAGAGTCGCGGACGGGTAAAACTGTCGCTTGTGAAGCTTACACTCTACGCAATAAGCCGAAGCAGGAGGGACGGCAAAC
>DATNQL010000954.1:0-4088 GCA_036704025.1 Stenomitos sp. | reverse complement strand
TTGGTTTCCACCCTTTCAATTGCCGAACAACAGCAAGTTGAAATCGCTAGAGCACTCAAAGATAAAAGCCGCATTCTGGTCATGGATGAGCCAACAGCAGCACTTTCAGACCGCGAGACCGAGAAGCTTTTCGAGGTTGTTCGCCGCTTACGGAATGAGGGAATTGCCATTATTTATATTAGCCATCGGATGGAAGAAATTTATGCCCTTGCCGATCGCGTTAGTGTAATCCGAGATGGTGGGTATATTGGCTCTCTGGAAAGAAGTGAAATTTCTGCCGCACGCCTCGTTGAAATGATGGTGGGTCGTTCTTTACAGGATTTGTATGAACATAAGCGTCAAATCACTCCTGGCTCAGTTGTCCTTGAGGTAAAAAAATTAAGTGATGGGCACAAGGTAAAGCCTACAAGTTTGAAACTTCATGCGGGTGAAATTGTTGGTTTAGCCGGTTTAGTGGGTGCTGGTAGAACTGAGCTTGCTCGTCTGATTTTTGGTGCGGATCGAAAGGCTAGGGGTGAAATTAGATTAGAAGGGCGTCGTGTCGATATTGCCGAACCCACGAATGCGATTGAATCAGGAATTGCCTATGTACCAGAAGATATCAAAGATCAACGTCCCTTAAATATCTTGACCCCAGATGATGCGATTGAAGCAGGTATTGCTTATGTGCCTGAAGACCGCAAAAATCTAGGTCTATTTCTAGAGATGAGTTCGGGTGAAAATATCACTCTGAACGTCCTGGGTCGAGAGGCAAAAGCTGGGATTATTAACTCAAAATCCCTTTTGAGAATTGTGGCGGATGCCGTTAACAACTTAGGGATTCGTCTGGCTAGCCCAAGTATCAGGGCAATGGATTTGTCTGGGGGAAATCAGCAGAAGTTATTGCTAGCCCGTTGGTTGGCGATTCACCCAAAAGTCCTTTTGCTCGACGAACCAACCCGAGGGGTAGACATTGGTGCAAAGAGTGAAATTTATCGAATTATTAGTGATTTGGCAGCAAACGGTGTCGCCATTTTAATGATTTCCAGCGAACTGCCGGAAATTGTGGGAATGAGCGATCGCGTATTAGTTATGCGTGCAGGAAGCCTGGTGGGTGAAGTAGGCGGCTCAACCGGGGAAGCCATTACGCAAGAGAACATTATGGCTTATGCCACAGGGGCAAGAGAGGTAGTAAAATCATGAGTCAAACAGAAGTCAGAACAACCCGAAATGGAACGAGCGATCGCAATAAAGCGAGTAAGCGTCAAGCTTGGAGAAATTTCATCCAAGTTGCCGGTATTCTACCCATTCTGCTGGTCATTTGTATCGTTTTTTCACTGGTTTCACCCAGCTTTCTTTCTCCAGGAAATCTGATTAATGTCATTCGGCAAGCCTCCATCAATATTGTGCTGGCTACTGGAATGACATTTGTGATTTTGACGGGAGGAATTGACCTTTCAGTCGGGTCAATTTTAGGCGTCACAGCAGTGGTTGGGGTGCTTGTGTCGTTAATTCCAGGTGCGGGTTTGCTTGCCGTCCCTGCTGCCCTACTCGCGGGAGTATGTTTAGGATTACTAAATGGAGCATTAATTGCCTATTTGGGTTTACCTCCTTTCATCGTCACACTTGGTTCTTACACGGCTTTACGTGGGGTGGCTTATTTAGTTGCCAATGGCACCACCGTTATTAATCGAAATCTAAATTTTGCTTGGATAGGTAACAATTATCTGGGTCCCCTTCCTTGGCTAGTTGTGATTGCTTTGCTTGCTGTTGTCGCGAGTTGGTTTGTTTTAAGACGAACCGTATTGGGAAGGCATATTTATGCGGTAGGCGGTAATATCCGGGCAGCACGATTGACAGGAATTAAGGTGAGTCGGGTGCTGCTATTTGTCTATGGCGTAAGTGGGTTACTTTCCGGTTTAGGCGGAATTATGAGTGCGTCTCGCCTGTACAGTGCAACGGGGATGTTGGGACAAGGCTACGAACTCGATGCGATCGCTGCCGTAATCTTAGGAGGAACCAGCTTCACGGGTGGGATTGGCACAATTTGGGGCACTCTCCTTGGTGCCTTAATTATTGCCTTACTCAACAATGGATTAACCCTGATGAACGTGTCATTTTTCTGGCAGTTAGTGGTTAAGGGTCTGGTAATTATTATCGCCGTAACGATTGACAGACTACGCACCCGTTCTAGTGCAGCGTGAGGGGAAAAAATAAATGATTTATTAACTGAGTTGCTTCCGAAATCGGTTGATGCTGATAGATAGCAGGATGATGGCGAATAAGAAAAGTGCGATCGCATGAGGCCAAAGTACCTCTAAACTCACACCTTTAAGTAGTATCCCCCGTACAATCGCGACATAGTGACGTAGCGGATTGAGCAGCGATAAAGATTGGAACACCACAGGCATGGTTTCAATGGGTGCGATCGCACCTGAAAGTTGAATGAGGGGTAAATTAATGAAAAACGACATAAGAAACACTTGCTGCTGACTCTTGGCAAGCGTCGCTAACATGATGCCAAATCCAATGCCAACCATCACGTAGAGACTCGAAAGCGCTAAAAATAGCAATAAATTCCCTCGAAACGGAATCCCAAACACCACGCGACCAAAACTTAGCGCCAACAAAACATCTCCCATCAGCAACACAAACAGAGGAACAACTTTAGCCAACAAAATTTCCCAAGTTTCAGCCGGTGTCATCAACAACTGTTCCAGTGTCCCTGAATCTTTTTCCCGTACCACCGTCGCCGAAGAAACGAGTGTCCCAATCAGGGTTAAAACAACCCCGATCATCCCAGGTACGAAAAACCAACTACTAATTAAGCCAGGATTGTAGAGAAAGACAGCGTTGGGTTCAATGAAGCGGGGTGATTGAGTCGCATCCAGTTGGCGATTGAAATGATTGACAATTTGACTCATATACCCACCCGCAATCCCCGCTGTATTAGCATCGACTCCATCAATGAGAACCTGAACTTCAGCCGTGCGGTTATCGGATACGTCGCGGCTAAACTTTGGAGGAATGACTAACCCCGCCGTAACCTGCCCTTTCTCAACCTGTTGGCCTAGTTCCTTCTCACTAGTACTGTAATGTTCAGCGATAAAAAGATGATTTTCAGTCAGCGCTGCAACCAGTTCCCGACTAACCGGTGTGTTGGCGTAATCGACAACTCCTAACTGGAGATGCCGCACATCAGGATTTAATGTGAGTCCATAGAGGAGGAGTTGAATTGTAGGAGGGAAAAGCAGCAAAAAAAGTAGTTGTTTGTTTCTCAGAATTTGGCTAATCTCTTTAACAACTAAAGCCCAAAAGCGACTTCCCAGGAGGTGATCGATCAGTTTGATGGACATAACAGGACTTAAACAAAAGTCAAAAGATAATGATGAATGCTACTCTTGAACAGCAATGGTGAAAGTTTCAAAGATATTTCATTTCTTACTTTCATCGTTTTAACATTGATTGCAAAAAGAAGACTGATTTATGGTGTATAGCCAGAAATGGAGAGTAGGCTTGCTTTCCGGCTTGATGACATCTACAACCGTTGTTGCACTTATGGGTAATAGTACTACTCCTGTAGTAGCTCAAAGTGCTTCTACTGGCTTCGTCACTCCCAGCGGTAATATCTCTTGCCTTAGATATGAAAATACACTGCGTTGTGAAATTCAAAGTGGATTAAATCCCAAACCGCCCCAGCCTTATCCAGGTTATTGTGATTTTGATTGGGGTCTAGGTTTCTCGCTGAATAACGACGGCAAGCCTAAGATTCTCTGTATCAGTGATACGATCGCTGGTGGTAATTATCCCACACTATCCTACGGGAGTACCTGGAAGAATGCAGGTTTCAAGTGTGTGTCGCAAAAAGCTGGGCTAACCTGTACTAACGCTAGCGGTCAAGGCTTCTTTCTTAGCCGTGATAGATGGAAAATATTGACCAATCGATAAAGCATCAATCGCTTAAAGTTGCCAACCTATAGCAACTAATCGGGTAATTGCATACGGCCTAACCCCCGACGCGCTGCATTAAACAGCAGCAAACTTAACAGTGCCAATGCCAAGGGAGCATACCAAACTCCTGGCCACCCCGTTCCTCTGACGAAGGCATC
>DATNQL010000953.1:0-4727 GCA_036704025.1 Stenomitos sp. | reverse complement strand
CTAAGGCTCAGTACGACATTGACGAAATTGAGAACCCAGACGCGATTGCCACCTACCTAAGTTGGGATGAACTCGTATTGATTGCAATCGCTTACGGGGGCAAACGCACTTCAGATTATACAGAACATAGACATCGTACATACGCCCCTGCTGAACCCGATGAGGCTGCCTATGCAGCGTATAAGCAATGGGAAGACGAGCAAGAACACATTGAAGAAGCGATTGCAGAAAGTACGCTCACCCATCAAGTTACCCAGCTATTTAAGCGCGTCTCTAAGCGCCTAGAGAAAGCCTTTAAGGGGTTTGGCAAGAAACCACAACCTAAGAGTCCAGTACAATCTTCACAAATCTTACATTATCCACAAGAGCCACTGCCCAAACCGCAGGACTTTGCAGGCAGTGAGCCACCCAGAATTATCTTCAAGAGCGGAACTCGGCTGGAAGTTCTCGCTGTTCTCAAAGAACTGGGATGGGCCGTAGTTTGCGATCGCTCGTTTATGGGGACGGGCAAAAGCCACGATGCAGGCTCCCTCTATCCCACTCCTGATGGAACAAATAAGATTTGGTATTTCGACTTAAATCATCGCAATCCGTCAACCGCAACTGTTGAATCGATGTGCGATATGCCCGTCCGGCATAACGGGATGGTACCAATTCCTGGCAGATTTACTCCGAAAGGCAAGCCGCATTTGAGATGGGCTTCACCCGATGAAATCCCTGTAATTCCAAGTCTTTGTCACAATGCCGAGCTATTTATCAAGCTCAAGGAGAAAGGATACAGCGTCGATGCCTTTAAAGAAATCGTTACCGATGACGAGAACAAGACACAAGAGCGCAATCCAATTTGCCAGCGTTGTCAATTTGCCAGGAAATGCCACCGGGAAACGGGTGAGGGCTACGGCTATTTGTATCAGCGTCGGATGGCGATGGAACGTCGGCGCATCAGAGCCAGTTTGGATTCTGCACCCTTCCTTAAGAATTACGAGTATGACGACGATTTGGCGTTTGTTGAAGAGGCGTCACGAGTTTTACGAGGTACTCAAACCCTGAGTGCCTACAATGATGAATTAGCCACTCTCTGGGCTAGAGTTGAGCGCTATTCCCCAACCGTCTTTCGCCAATTTCAACCGCTCAGGTTTGCACTTGTTGATGCCATAAACGGTTGTTTTGACCAGCATCAAGGTGGGATTAACCGAGGGACAGACCACGAAACGCTTCTTGCCAATCTTCCCCTACCCCAAGACTTTCCCAATCTGGCTGACGCGATCGCTTCCGTTAGCTCAGCTATGCCCACCATTGAAGAACTTGTAGAAGAGCCAGATACCGTCACTGGTTTGGGCGGGAAGTGGCGTTCCATCGGGCAAACAGCTCGAAACCTTTTCAAGGCTCAAGCCGCTCGAGAAACCAGAGACAACATTGATAATGTTCCGTCTAACATCCTCGTTGATACCCTGGAAGTTTGGGCTGGCTTCAAGCCTGGAGCGTTACGAGTGTGCGGCAAAAAACTGCACGTTACCACCCGCGACACCAGGCACGGCGACATCCTTAGAAGTATGAAGTTTGTTGACCTGCTGGATGCCACGGCTGATAAACAGGTTCTGGCTCAGATTATGGGGGTTGACCCTCACTCTATCATCGAAATCCAACAGGATTTGCCCTCTTTGGAGAATTTGACGGTCGTAAACGTCAACATGAAGGGTATGGGTTCAAGACAAATTTCTGACTCCTGTAAGGGCAGACAGAAAGCAATCCTGGAATGGGTAATGCGAACCCATGACCCACAAGAAATTCGAGTCATCGCTAACAAACTAGACGAGCATTTACCTCTGGATGGTTGGTGGTTTAACGATAATCGCAGCACCAACGCCTATCAAGACGCGGGGGTAATCGTTGCCTTCAACACGCCACGGACTAACCTCGGTGTAATTCAGGATGAATATCGTACTCTGTTTGGCACCCTCAATGGCTTCAACGAATACTACCAAAATTTAGTCAGAGCAGAAATTATCCAACTGATCGGACGCCCCCGTGTCCACTTGAACCCAGAGAAACAATTTACGATTTATCTGGTCGGTACTGACTTTGACGCCAGCTTCCTATCCGAGGAAGGCGTTAACGTTGTCAACGTTGAAGCGTTTGAACTGTGCCCGGAAGCGGGAACCCAAATCGAGCAAACTCGCTTTCGGATTCTAGAGGCAGTTCGCCAGATGACGAATTCTGGTGTGGCGATCGCTTCTATCACTCAACAAGCCGTCGCTCAAATCTCTGGTGTCACGCAGAGCAGAATCAGCCAGATTGCTTCTTTATTAGGCGGTTGGAAGGCGTTCAAAAAAATATTAGCCGCCCTATTAGGACTTTATAGGGACGTTAATAATCTGGAAGAACTCACAGATGAGGAAAAGTGGTTAGCCGAAACCTATCTACCGTTGGTGGTTAACGAGACTCACTCAGAGGCTCTTTCTGAAATGGGGATTACCGTAAAAGCTTACGGAGTTGAGAGCTTTTTGAGGATTCTTCAGTCCTCTCCCCTTCCAACTCAAATTAAGCTGTTGAGCCGAATATTGTCAGAACTTAATCAATCTATAGGAATGCTGTTGCCGCCCTTGGGTAATAGCAGTGGTTTTGGGTAAGGGACGACAGAGAAAGGACTTCTTAGTGCAGCGTGGCCGAAATAACTATCCAGTTGAAAAAGGTGAAAAAGCTTACTGTACAAACTTTCTTACCTTCTGCCATCTGCCTCCAGCTTTTATAGCCTTCTTGCACTAATCAATCCCCTCGACTAACTTATTTATCGGTTCACTACCCATGAGAGAACTGTGCATCGATCCAGAATTTTTAGCATTGATTCCTCCATTAAGCACCACGGAGCGCCAGGGTTTAGAAGTGAGTATCTTGGCTGAAGGCTGTCGCGACCCGCTTATCGTGTGGGAGGAAAAGAATATTCTGGTTGATGGACACAATCGATACGAGATTTGTACGGCTCACGGTATTGCGTTCCAGATTGTTACCCGTTCGTTCCCCGATCGCACTTCGGTCATGGACTGGATGATCGATAACCAACTCTCCCGGCGAAATCTGCCACCTATGTTGTTGAGATACCTGCGGGGTAAACGGTATCTTCTGGAAAAGCAGCAAGGTAAAAGACGCGATTTAACTTCTGATCAAATTGATCAGAAGTTGACCACAGCTGATAAGCTAGCCTTGCAGTACAACGTTAGCGCCCCAACTATTCGGCGGGATGCTGCTTTGGCTCATGATGTGGATACGTTAAGTTCTGTGTTATCTCCCCAATTCAGGCAGGCTATTTTGAGTCGTGACTTCAAGCTGACACAACAGGATACCAAAGAGCTAGCTCGAGTGGCTCGGCAGTCACCAGAGAAGGTACCGGAATTAGTAGCCCAGCGCGTTGCTACTGAAGGTAAGTCTCATTCGGCACGGCGCTCAAAACCGACAGAAGGGATTAGTTATACTCCTGGGGTTGGCTGTGATTATCAAATTGCTGTAACAGCCCAAGTTTGGGAGCAACTCAACAACTACAAAGAAGAAATCGGTGCGGCAACACTCTCAGGTGCGATCGCTCGGCTGCTTGATGAAGTGAAACAAAAGCAACTTCTCATCAAATGTCAAATAAGCAGGGAAAGGCTGAGAGATGACCACCCCCATTGAGTTGATTGCAATTGTTGTTGAACGCATCCTCAACGGTTGTCAACCGACTCTTGAGTATTTACCGTTGAGGTGAGGGTTAAATTGCCCCTTGTTTCACGTCCGGTAGTTTAAATAAAGTCTATTTCCAGAAGCCAGAAGTTTTGAAGTTTTTAATAATTTGCATATCGGGATGCTAGCAGACATTAAGACTCCAATTGGTACTGCTCTAAAGAGAGACTAACAAATCCTTCTATTTGATCGAAGATTTTTTTGTCTTCCTGAATCATTTTCAGGATGAAGCAGCAATCTGAAAGCGTAGCCAGTTTTAAGGTATCTAAGTCTGCCTGTTTGAGTACCTTTTTCACCGAGTCTTGGTTATGCCGATGGCTCTGTCGGGTGCGTTTCCAGCGATAGTTTTTTTTTAGCAATCGTCTCAATCGGTCACTACTCAAATCCACCAATCGCTCTTGCTGGAGTTTCTTGGTCAATTGTGCGCTGGTGTAAGTGCGGGGTTCCTTCTCCAAACACTCACTTAGATACTAGATCTGAGGCTTGCCACTTGAGGATGTAGAGTAAATATTAGATATAGCCTGAAGCTCTGTACAGTAATGCCTTCGAGCTATTTTTTGGGGGGACAACGGCTAAAATTTCCTAATGATTTAGGTAAAAAAATGGGCGGATACGGTTCAGGAAGATATGGATTTCTAGGATTAACACCCAAACGGACGGTAGAGCAATGCTTAGAGCTATCTATCGCTTCTGTGAAGCCCAGTCTAACGACTCAAGCACAGCAGGTAAGAGTCAAGTTTTGGGGTAAAGACTATGAACTGTCTGTGACTTGGACAGATTGCCACTATGGTGGACAGCGACTTTGGTTTCTTTGTCCCTGTTGCAGCGCTCGTGTAGGGAAGTTGTACCAGCGCTCGCTTTTGGGAACTTTAGCCTGTCGCCGTTGCCAGCAACTCACCTATGTCAGTTGTCAGGTTGGCGAGTGTGAGCAGCTAAGCCTCGAAAACGTCAAGCTCAGACGAAAGCTAGGAGCTAGGGGTGACGACCTATCGGGGTTTGCCCCATTTCCAGAG
>DATNQL010000952.1:0-8399 GCA_036704025.1 Stenomitos sp. | reverse complement strand
TCCGCACCGCCTTCAAAAACATCTGGGGATATGATGACTTTCGATTCCCTCAAGGTGAGATTATTCAGAGTCTGTTAGACAAACAAGATGCCCTGATTGTGATGCCCACAGGTGGGGGAAAGTCGATTTGTTTCCAACTTCCAGCACTCCTACAAACTGGATTAACATTAGTTGTTTCTCCGCTGGTGGCACTCATGGAAAATCAGGTGCAGGAATTACATCAACTCAAGTTACCCGCCGCCCTTTTGCATAGTGAGTTACCCACTCATCAGCGACGGCAAACGCTTCAAGCTTTAGAACGTCAGAAACTAAGATTACTTTACCTATCACCAGAAACTCTATTGAGTGCACCCGTATGGGAGCGGCTATGTCAGCCACACCTTAAAATTAATGGGTTGATATTAGATGAAGCTCACTGTTTAGTGCAATGGGGAGATACTTTTAGACCGGCTTATCGCCGTTTGGGTGCAGTACGGTCGGCCTTACTGAAATGTAAGCCAACAGGAACAAAAATCAGTATAGCTGCCTTTACTGCAACGGCTGACCCC
Organism: Stenomitos sp.; assembly: GCA_036704025.1. Classification (GTDB taxonomy): domain Bacteria; phylum Cyanobacteriota; class Cyanobacteriia; order Cyanobacteriales; family Coleofasciculaceae; genus Allocoleopsis. Next base: position 7,851 of record DATNQL010000952.1, on the reverse strand, counting down.
ATCGCCCAACAAATCATCAAAAATGTCTTGCAATTGCAACAACCAAAATCTTTTTTAATGAGTCCCTATCGGCAAAATTTGAACCTCAAAATTCAAACCGTCTGGACTCCCAGAGGACGCCGCCAGCAACTCTTGAAATTTATTCAAGCACGACCTCAACAAACTGGATTAGTCTATGTTCGTTCTCGACGGGAGAGTGAAGAATTAACCGAATGGTTGAGTTCTTTGGGTTACGCGACAGCCGCTTACCATGCAGGATTAAGTCCTGAAGAACGTCGCACTATTGAAGCCAGTTGGCTAAGTGGAAAAAGTCAATTTGTAGTTTGCACTTGTGCGTTTGGGATGGGTATCAATAAGCCTGATGTGAGATGGGTGGTACATTATCAATCCCCTCAGTTGTTATCAGAGTATATCCAGGAGGTGGGTAGAGGGGGACGGGATGGTAAACCTTCTGATGCATTGACGTTGATGAGTGAACCGACGGGGTGGTTAAATTCAGAGGATAAGCAGCGACGTGCGTTTTTTGTTGATAAAATGCGATCGCAATATCAAGATGCTCAGCAGTTGGTGAAGAAATTACCGGCACAAGGTGAAGTTGCAACGGTAGCTAAGCAATATCGCGATGGTGCAATTGCTCTGGCTATCCTTCATAGTGCAGGACAATTAGAATGGCTAGACCCTTTTCACTATCGTAAACGCTCTTCAGAAACGTCTCAAACTCTTGCTCAGTTGAGTGCAACACAGGAGAAGATCCAAAAGCAGATGACTCAATATTTAAATACTCGTGAGTGTCGTTGGCAATTTTTGTTAAAGGCGTTTGGGTTTAATCAGGAGGCGGCTGGGTTTCGATGCAAAAATTGTGATAATTGTATTCGTCGATAGGACGTTTCTGTAAGGTTTATGGTTAATGAACCACAGAGGACACGGAGAAGAATAGAAGGAGAAAGAAGCTTTTTTTATCTGTATAATAGGTTGTTTTTTTAGGCGAGTTAACTTCCCAATCCGCATCGGCCATTGGGGAGTACTGTTGTCCAATTCTTCTTGACTAGGGCTAGTTGAGCTTCAGTAATGATGGCATTTGAGAGGTTAGCGCCACACAAATTAGCCCCTTTTATATTGGCATTCGATAAATTAGCTTCACACAGATTGGCTCCTTTGAGATTAGCCTTGGAGAGATAGGCAAAGCGCAAATCTGCACCTTGCAAGTCAGCGCCGGATAAATTGGCATTGCTAAAGGAAGCCCCACCCAAATTTGCATTTCGCAAATTCGCTTGATTTAGGTTCGCCTGACCAAAATAAGCATCTGATAAATCGGCTTCTTGAAAATTTGTTCTGACTAACTTAGAACTGTAAAAAAGCCCCCCAGATAAGTTAGTCTCCTGAAGATTCAACCCACTCATATTCTGAAAAGCAAAATTTCTCTCACCGTTTTTATACGCTTCTAACAGTAGATGAGTCTTGGCATCTAACGAGTCCAGTGCGTTCAGAACCTCCTGAGCCGACTGATAGCGATAACGAACCGATGGTTCCAGCATTTTATTCAAAACTTCAGTAAACTGTTCACTGATTTGAACGTATGGTTGCCAAACCATTTGACAGGTTGTTGGTTCGTAAGGAAAGTGGGTTGGTAATTTACCCGTCAATAAATAAATGCAAGTAACCCCTAATGCATAAATATCACTGGCAAACACGGGTCGCATGGCTATCTGCTCTGGAGGAGTAAAGCCTTGAGTGCCGATGGACGTATCTGTCCAAGTGGTTTGCTCTGAGCTATTCTCAGGATCATCTTGGCAATTTTTTACAGCACCGAAGTCAATCAAAACTAATTTTTGATCTCGCTGGCGACGAACAATGTTGCTAGGTTTAATATCTCGGTGAATCAACTTTTGGCTATGGATAAATTCTAGTATCGGCAAAATTTCAATCAAAAATTGCTTGACCCCAGCTTCACTCATGGTTCCCGACTGTCTAATTTCCTGCCGTAGGGTTAAGCCGTTGATGTATTGCTCCACAAAGTAAGGGGGTTGAGCCTCCTCACAGTATTCTAATAACTGTGGTATCTGGGGATGATTGCCAAATTGTTTTAGGGTTTCAGCTTCTCGCTTAAACAGCACCTGTGCCATTTCGATAATGTGCGATTCAGATGTTGTCGGACGCAGTTGCTTGATCACACAATGCGGATGACTGGGTAGAGACTCATCTTGAGCTAAAAATGTGACCCCAAATCTGCCCCGCCCCATCATTTTGAGTATACGATAGCGCTCTCCGAAGGCTGTGTGTTCCGCGCAATCGCGCAGGAACAGTTCGGAGCCACAATCTTGACAGATATTAGTGTGCATGAGATTTTTAGGATGAGAACAGTCAGGATTTATGCAGTAGCTCACTGAGCGTTACTGATTCAACGTCTCCCCTGCTGCGACTAAAGCTTGTGCTTTCAGCACCCGGCTTAACGCGATCACTTTGGTTAGAAATGCACCGCTGAAGGTCTTCTCTTTCTAGCCAGTCTTTACCAACAATCTGTTATGGAACTAGAAGATAGAAGAGTTTTTTGTTCACCAGCTACTCAGGTGGCAATGACTCAATATATTATCGATAGCAACCCAATCTTTGTAAAGCTTTCGTAAAGATAGCTTCATTTTAGATGAAGCCTTGATGAAGTTTGTCTCTCGATGTTGTCGAGTGAGTTGAGACTGGATGGTTGCTAGGAGTTTAAAGTTGACCCATAGCTAACGCTGGCTAAAATTTAGCTTAGCATTGCACTATCTTCACCTTGTGTACATTATCGTAGCCTAATGGCTTCCCTCCTTCTCTCCAAAGGAGGGAATTGAGCAATAGGCTAACCCGTCGTTGCTTTGCCGTCTCTGATGTTGGTGAGAAGCAAGAACCACTACATCGGGATGTCCTTACAGTTTTTTATCCCGATCGCGACGACGGCGATCGCGCCACTCAGCCGCCGTTAGGTACACGACCCCCCCACTGACTACGGCTAATAGTCCGAGAGCCGCAACAAATAGAACCGTTACAAAAGGACTTTCCACAATGCCTCTAAAAACCGTTGCGACCCCAAACAACCATTGCAATTGACCAAGTAAACAGTACCAGTACGGAAACCCAACCCAATGACAAAATATCCATAGCGATATATAAAACTACACAATGACTCTAAGGCTTATGATAGTTCAATTTGAGCCACGTTTAACTAATAGATAAAAATTGTGAACAAGTCTTCTCATCTGACGATTGAGCGCATCGAATCCCTCAAAGCCGGTTCTCTAGCGGCTTTGTCATTTACACTAGCTTACATCCTGACGGTGGTGGGCAATCTTTGGGTTCTCGCCCGAACCGTTGAATCACTGACGTCTTTTTCCATGACAACGACTCTCGATCTGGGGGTCAAAATCGCCGTGGCTGGGTTCAGTGGCTTTCTGTTTGGCGTTACCTACCGTTATGTGATTCGAGAGGATGAAAATCCTCACCTCAAGGATGGGGCTGTCTTAGGTTTTGGTTTAGTGCGAGCCTTAGCGCCTGTAGAGGGGCAGCCAAACCTGACTGACGCGATCGGCTTATTAGGTGTCCTAGGAGTGGAGAGTCTTTTATGTTTTGGTTTTGCCCGTTTTATTCTGGATTGGGCACTCCAGCACCATTGGATTAAACCCTTCAAGTCAACGTCTGCCCTTTAATGTTTGGCTGACCCTATTTCTAGTCTCGGTTAACGACTAAAAGTCCCTCACTAGGATTAGGTATAGTTGTTGAACAGCAGCGCATTAAATAGAGCCGCAAGGCACAAACCAGTAAGTACGATCACAAGTATGTTTATCATAGATAACCCCATTTTTGTGTCCCTAACAAAATAATAACTTAAGAATTTGCTATCAAGAAGAACTCCCCAACTTCTTAAAATAAGTTGGGGAGCTGAACCTTGTCATGAAACCGAGTCAGTGATTGAAGTGATAGTATTGTGTGCTTGGGATGATGAGCCGCCTCACACATCCTCCTCTTGAGACTTGTTAATTAAGCGTTAGTATCTCAAACTCCGGATTACCATACATCTGTGTTCGATCCACCGCTGACAGAATTTTATGATTAGCAGTATCCACATCCAAACATTGGCACACCAACTGCGCGACATCTGCTCGGTGAATGGTTCCAGCTACTTTGTAATCTTCTGTTAGCACGCCATTTCCGGTTGCCGGTTCTGACTTTAACCCACCCGGTCGAATCACCGTGTAAATCAGTCCACTGGCAATTAAGTGTTTCTCTGCCTGCTCTTTTTCGATCAAAACAGGTTTCAACGTTTCCAGTGCCTGTGGCGGTATGGCAACGACACTTTCTCCACTGCCAATTGAAGAAACCAGGATGAACTTTTGCACTCCCGCCTTCACCGCTGCATCAATTAAATTTTTATTCCCCACATAGTCCGCTCGTTCACCCTCTTTGGGTAAGCCTCCAATCGTACTGATCACAGCAGAAATGGGTTCATCTCCCAGCATTGCCTGTTCCATCGCCGCTGCATCTAGAGCATCTCCCATCACCACTTTAATTCCCATCGCTTCTAACTCTGAGCGAGAGTCTGGTGAGCGCAGCAACGCTTTGACGTTTTTACCTTGTTTCGTCAAGTATTTGGCAATTTCTCGACCAACACCCCGGCTGGCACCAGCCAGAAAAATGTAGGACTCTTCTGTCATGTTCAGTTCCTATAGCTATTGTACTACACCCTATTTTATCGGGTTTACCGAACCAGAACGATGGCAGTTTTCCGTAATCATAATGGCCTTTAAATGACGGGCGGAAATTAGGATTAAATGAGTCGTTAGAACCGAACTCAGGGGCTTAGGTTTATCAATAATATGAGATTCAAAGGCAAGAAAAACAAATCTAAGTCGTTGAATCGAGGTAACAGTCATGGCATTAGTTCGTTGGAATCCTTGGAGAGAAATTAACACCCTGCAAAGCCAAATCGATCGCTTATTTGATGACACTCTAACCCCCGCGACCAGTTGGGAAAGAGGCTTTTTGAGAGTTCCTCCGGCTGAGATGAAAGAAACAGAAGAAGCCATCCATCTAAAGCTAGAAGTTCCAGGACTAGAAGCCAAAGACCTGGATGTCCAAGTTACAGAGAATGCCGTTTCTATCAGCGGTGAGCGCAAGTCAGAAACAAAAACGGAAGAAAGCGGTAAAACCCGCAGCGAATTCCACTACGGCAAATTCCAGCGTGTGATTCCCTTACCGGCTCGGATTCAAAATACTAACGTCACAGCAGAATACAAAGACGGCATTTTGAATCTGACACTACCCAAAACAGCACAAGAGAAGAATAAAGTCGTCAAAGTAAATCTAGAGCAATCCGTTGCCTAATTTACTGAGATTAATAGACTATAACTCGCTTTTCTAGGGAGTAGAAACAATATCACTTTTGCATCCGGTTGCAGCAGAGCAACCGGATTTTTTATGGGCAACTTCAACTCATATTATTTCCGTTGGCATCGGCATTAACTAAGATTGGGGTACCCACACTCCGCGCTCCTCTGCGTGATCCTTTGCGCTCTCTGCGTTAAAAAACATAATATTGGGATGCCAACAGATTCTGGCTCACTTGATTGATAGAAAAAAAGCTTCAATCAAAGATTGAGACAAAGCTGAACATACTCAACTTGTTCACCTAAATCCGCAGACTCTGCTGTATTATCGACCAGTTTTGAATTCGGATAAAGCCGATGATCCGAGATATCTAAAAGCTGGGAGCCAAACGCTAACCATTGCTGAAATACCTCAAACCGACCATCTTCAGGATGAACCACTTGATAAACTCGTACTCGATTTAAGCGCTTGCTCTCACGACCGATACATCGGATGCCATAGCCAATTTTATCCAACAGGCGTCTAATAATGATGATCGGAGTCGCATTTTGTGCCAGTCCAATTCCCAAAGTTGTCTTGATTGCAGCACGGTTAGAAAGTGCCAATTTCGCCATTGCCTTCAAGTCTTCATCCGTATTTCTTAACTCTCGCCCCCGATCTTCCAGCAATACCGGAACCCCTAAAAGTTCCATGGTTCCAATTGTGGCTCCTAATTGGGAACGGTTGAAGTCTGGCAAGAAGATGCTGCCACCCCCCAGCTCAATTAGACGACGTGCAAAAGCGGCATCCCGTTGAGCCAAATAGTCCCGCCCCAAGGTAAGAAAGTAATGGAGTAACAGCTTTGAATACCAACCTTCATCATCTTTAGCAACCAGTGGAGGCGTAACCGGAATACCATAGCGCAACTTTAACTCATGCTTGCGAAGTGCCCGTCGTTGGAATGGAGTTTTAACCAACTGTTTTTGCAGCGCTTGATATTGGCGCGTACTCAGATCGGGGGCGTAAGCGATCGCCTCACACTCAGCCTGATAGTTTTGCTCTCTCACCGCCGCGATCGCCAATGTGAGCGAATTCGTTTCAGTTTCAGCCTCCTCCCCATCGGATTTTAAATTTTGGAGGTTGGATGTTGAATGTTTCGCTAACAGCTCAGCCCCAACCTTTCCTAAGCCACAATCCATAAAGGGGGCTTCAACAATATGATGACCTTCCGCTTGCAGGGCTGCCAGGACGGATTCTCGGTACTTTTGCATCGAGACATTATGCCGAACAGCCATCTTAGCCCAGCACAGCAGAGATTCTGCCTGAAACCCCGTCTCCAAATCATCCAGGGCATCAAAGTCCGATTGCTGTAATAACTTAATATTGAGCTGAGTCAGACTGTGTCCCGATGTAAGCAACCCAGGAATTGAAGTTGAGCCATTACCAACTCGATTAAAACCATAAGCCGCCACCCACAGACACCGAGGCACATTTTCACGCACTCGTCCTAGTGCCTGCCGCACGGAGTTTTCGCTTTGAACCCCTTGAGCAATACCCCAAACCGAGGTGAAATGCCCTCGCAGATCGATACTCACTCCCGTTTCAATCGCCGGACTTGCTAAGACAATGTCATAGTTCGGCAAAACCTGATTGAGGTTGCTCATGCATCCATAAGCCGGATGAGATGGCTCGGCTAGTGACTCCGCATCAATTCGGAGTATCTTGGCTGTGGGGAATCGCTGTTGCAGGTAAGCTTCTAGGGTGCAAGTCCCCCACTGACTCCCCCGTTTCTGAGCCGAGAGACAGACAAAGGGTTTTCCCCCGTCTTGAATGTGTCGTTCCAAGTCTTGCACCAATCGTTCTGGCGTATTTTCTGTGTAGTGATGAATCTGCCAGGATTCACTCGTTCCGGGTTTCCAATCATTCTGAATAATCAAGGGTTTGAGAGGAACGCCAGATAGAGAAATCAGGTAATCCATGGAGATGTCACTCAAGTCCGCATCGGCGACAAAAACCTGTCCTTCGCCCCCCAAGACATTCTGCATCAAAGTTTTCAGCGACTTGAGGATAGCCACTCGATTGTTACTACAGGTACTAGAGTCCAACCCATGCCACAGAACTTGCTCGACTTCATCAATAATCACCACCCCATCCGACCAATTGAGAGCCTCGAATTGAGCTTGAGAGGTGGGATGCAGGGAGTCAATGCAAAGACCGTATCCTAAGGCTGTACCGGAGTCTGAGCGACGCACCTCAGTAATATAGTTGAGTCCGAAGCGTTGGCATAGAGACTCTACGAGGCGCACTCGATGACCAATCACCAAAACCCACTGCTTGCGCTCTAGGGCTTTTTTGACGATACCTTCTAAAAACTGGGTTTTACCCGTGCCTTTGGGAGATTTGATACCAATCAGTTTGGCGTCCCCCGGTAGGGAAAGTTCTCCGAGATAGCGTTGATTGAGCTGTACATCGGCTAGATAAGTCAGGCGAGACAAAGACTGCGCTTTCCAAGTA
>DATNQL010000951.1:0-3554 GCA_036704025.1 Stenomitos sp. | reverse complement strand
TCTCTTTCTAGCAAACAGACATTTGGTGTTATTTAGTGGCTTGAGTGGTATCACTTGAATTGAGCCTGTCCATGAAGGTTGGCTTGTCCATCATGGGCGTTGCGATATCATTGGCTAAGCCGAACCCTATCCTCCTCTACGCTAATCAAGATTCAAGTCTTTCGTTGAGCGATCACGCATTGCCTCAGGATCGGGTATGAAAGCTGGACAATCGCGTAGAATTTAGGGCGGTTATTCAGCGTCAATGTGTAAAGAATTGAAACAAAAGTGCATAATCTCCAGCTCATGAGACGTATCTAAAGGCGGAGGTGAGATTTTATGCTAGTATTCCTAGTCTTGACTGGCTACATGATCGGTTTCGGATTTTTTCTTGAAGTTTTGTTCGTAGATGAGCTGAAATAGGTATTTTTGAAGATGGGGAACGACTGATTCCCCCAAACCCCCACTGTTTTGTTAAGACCAACTGCAACCGAATATGAGTGAAACAACAGGCGTAGCTTACCGTATAGAAAAAGACTCAATGGGAGAACGGCAAATCCCCGTTGAGGCTTACTACGGGATTCAGACGCTACGGGCAATGGAAAATTTTCCTATTAGTGGCATTAAGCCGTTGCCCACGTATGTAGATGCTTGCGTGCTGATTAAAAAAGCCACAGCCATTGCGAATGGTGAACTCGGTTGTATTTCCCAGGAACTCAGCCAAGCGATTGTTCAAGCGGCGGATGAAGTTCTCCAAGGTAAATTCCGCGATCAATTTGTGGTGGATGTCTATCAAGCCGGGGCGGGGACTTCCCACCACATGAATATCAATGAAGTGCTAGCCAATCGTGCCCTGGAACTTCTGGGAGACGAGAAGGGCAACTACAAGCGCGTCAGCCCTAACGACCATGTTAACTATGGTCAGTCCACCAATGATGTGATTCCGACCGCCATTCGCATCGGTGGTTTATTAGCCTTGGAACATAGCTTGTACCCCGCTTTATCGGATGCGGTTACCGCCTTGGATAATAAGGCGGATGAATTTCAGGATATTGTGAAATCGGGCAGAACCCACATGCAAGATGCTGTGCCCGTGCGATTGGGGGAAAATTTCCGGGCGTGGGCACAAATCCTCTCCGACCATATTAATCGGATTGAAAGAGCCTCGGAAGATTTAATGGTACTGGGTTTGGGAGGTAGTGCCGCAGGAACCGGTTTAAACACTCATCCCCAGTATCGGCAGCGAGTCGCCGAAATTCTCTCGGAACTGATCGATAAACCCCTGCAAACCGCCCCGCACCTGATGGCGGCGATGCAAAGTATGGCACCCTTTGTTAGTGTTTCGGGTAGCTTACGCAACTTGGCACAAGATTGTGTGAAAATTTCTCATGACTTGCGGCTGATGGATTCGGGACCAAAAACAGGTTTGAAAGAAATCCAGTTGCCGCCTGTGCAACCCGGTTCATCGATTATGCCAGGGAAGTATAATCCGGTGATGGCAGAAATGACTTCGATGGTTTGCTTTCAGGTGATGGGCTATGATAATGCGATCGCGCTGGCGGCTCAAGCGGGACAATTAGAACTGAATGTGATGATGCCGCTGATTGCTTACAACCTGATTCACAGCATCGAAATTTTGGGGAACACCCTTTCGGCTTTGACGAAGCGGGGAATTGAGGGAATCGAGGCAAATCGCGATCGCTGTTTAGCCTATGCAGAAGGTAGCCTTGCCCTTGTGACGGCCCTAAATCCTCATATCGGTTATCTCAACGCGGCGGCTGTGGCAAAGGAATCACTGGAAACTGGGAAATCTTTGCGGCAGATTGTTCTGGAACGAGAACTGATGAATCCTGACGACTTAGCGCAGGTGCTAAACCTAGAAGAAATGAGCGCTTTGCCTAAATCTGAAGGCTGATTGATGCTTTGACCCCTAGTCTAAAAAGAAAACTCTTCCAGCTATGGATAAGGACTAAATCTCAATCGCTCAATGCAATTGTCTCGCTTGAATATCTTCTAGATTGCTATCAGGAATTGCGGCAATGAGTTGACGTGTATAGTCTCGTTGGGGGTTGTTGTAAATTGCATCAGCCGTGCCAATTTCTTCAATCCGTCCTTGATTCATCACCATAATGCGATCGCTGACAAACTTGACTACACTTAAATCGTGGGAAATAAAGATGTAAGTCAAGCCAAAATCTTGTTGCAAATCTTTGAGGAGATTGAGTACCTGTGCTTGAACGGAGACATCTAGGGCTGAAACTGACTCATCACAAACAATAAATCGCGGTTCACACGCTAAGGTTCGCGCAATACAAATTCGCTGTCTTTGACCCCCAGAAAATTCATGGGGCATTCGATTGAAAGCGCTGCCATCCAGTCCAACTCGTTCCAACAAGTTGATCGCTTTTTGTCGGCGTTCCTGTTGGGAATGACCCAGACGATGAATTTCCATCGGTTCCATCAAAGCTTTGCCAATACTCTGCCTTGCATCTAAGGAACCATAGGGGTTTTGGAAGACAATTTGCATATAGCGGCGCAGGCGGCGCAGTGTTTTAGCATCGAGTTCTAGAACCGAATCACCGTCAAAAATAATCTCGCCGGCAGTGGGTTCAATCAAGCGTAAAAGGCAGCGACTCAAGGTCGTTTTGCCGCAACCGGATTCTCCCACTAAGCCTAATGTTTCACCGGGATAGACCTCAAAACTGACATCATCAACGGCTTTGAATCCTGTCTTCTTGCCAAAGAAATGAGTTCCGACTGGAAATTCCTTCGTTAAGTGACGCACAGAGAGTAAAGGTTGCTGTTGTTGCAAATTCTGATAGCGGTCTTTTACCTCCCCATCACTGACTTCAGCTAACAACAAGTTTCTTTCTTCTAAACTGTGGGTTCTAGCACGAATTTCGATTTCACCTTCGGCATTCGTCGTAATGTCCATAAAGTCACTCACCGTTGGCAAACGTTTCAACTGCTTGTCTGGACGAGGACGACAATTGAGTAATCCTTGAGTGTAGGGGTGTTGAGGATTCGTAAATAGGTGATAAACGCTGGCTGTTTCTACCGCCTTTCCTCGATACAGAACCACCACACGGTTAGCAATTTCTGCAATGACTCCCATGTCGTGGGTAATGAAGAGAATGGACATGCCTCTAGCGTCGCGCAGTTCTCGCAGCAATTGTAAAATCGTCGCCTGAATGGTAACGTCCAATGCGGTTGTGGGTTCATCGGCAATTAGGATGGCGGGGTTGCCACTTAATGCGATCGCAATCATCACCCGTTGCTGTTGACCCCCTGAAAGTTGATGAGGATAGCGGTTCATCATACCTCTGGGGTCGGGTAATTTAACTTCATCCAAAAGCGCGATCGCTCTTCGATAAGCATCCTTGCGAGAAACTGGATGATGTAACAAAATCGCTTCCACCACCTGTTCGCCACAGGTGTACACCGGGTTCAGGGAAGTCAGGGGTTCTTGAAACACCATCGAGATTAACCCACCCCGATAAATCCGTCTTTGGTGAGTCGGAAGTGCTAATAGATTGATGGGGTTGGCATTCGCCGTAGTGGGATTGTGAAATAAA
>DATNQL010000950.1:0-9813 GCA_036704025.1 Stenomitos sp. | reverse complement strand
GGAAGAGCCATTGGCAGACCCAGTGCTTTGACCGGCGGGGGTCTGCCTTTTAGCTTTTTTGAGCGAGGAGCCTTTAAGCTCCGTATTTGTTACAGCAAGAAGCCATATACTTGCCATATACAAACTGTCCTTATTGTATGGCATAATGCCAGTCGTCTAAGTAAAATGAGTTCAAGGCACTCCGTTTCGCTCGAAAAGAAAATGACCTTTCGTCTGACCGAAGAAGAGTTTCAGCGTCTGGAGTCTTACTGCAACCAAGTCAAAAGAAGCAAAACAGAGATACTTCGAGAGCTTATCCGCTCTTTACCCGAGTCAAAATCAGAAAACCAAGCAGAGCAGTGAACACAGTTACTATCCCACTTAACCTGCCATCAGTACCGTTGCTAGAACGGCATAATCTCCCTAGCTGCCAATCCATATACTTTGTATTGGAAGATGGACAGGTTTTGTACATTGATAGAACCGTTAATCTTAATCAGCGCTGGGCAGTACACCATATACTGCCGCAGTTGAAGATGAGAAAGGGAGAAGTAAGAATAGCTTGGCTTGAATGTAGCGTAGCCGAATTGCTTCCGGAGATTGAAACAGGATTAATGCATTTTCCCAAGTGTCTCTAACGGATATTCGGAATTGGTTTACTCATTGCTGTTACTGTACCTCAGTAGACTAAAAAAGGCTGTTACAGCCTAAGTTGGGGAGCAACTCAACAACTACAAAGAAGAGATTGGTGCGGCAACACTCTCAGGTGCGATCGTTCGCCTGCTTGATGAAGTGAAATAAAAGCAACTTTTTAAAAATGATGCCTCTACAATTAGGACTGACGTTTAGTTTTCCGTTTGTATCCCATAACAGTTCAAATTTAAACGAGTAAAGTATCGTCAAGTAATCGTTCAGATAATTCTTAGGTTAAATCGTAGACTTCGAGAGGATTGACAATGAGCCAAGAGCTGCCAGAGCTAACTAGCTTGAAAATTCTTGTGATTGACGACCACGAATTAGTCCTCGGTGGAACGCTCGACGTGCTACGACGGCAGTACTCCAATGTGGAAATCCTCACTGCTCAAAATGCCCTGGATGCTCAAGAACAAGTGGAAAAATTTCAGCCTAACCTTGTTGTCATGGATCTTTCCATTCCAGAGAAGTCTAGAACCAGTGCCAGAACGGATACAGGCATTCAACTTCTCAGGAGTCTAATGAAGAATTATCCAACCCTTAATCTCGTCGTGCAAAGTGCCCATGTCAGAACGTTGGTGCGGATTCGACCTGAAATCGATGCTCATAAAGGCGGTTTCACCGTTGCTGATAAAAGTCTTTCCAGCAAGGAAATGTTAACCAGGGTAAACTGGGCACTACAGGGCTTGACCCATACGAAAGATATCAAAGCAATGCATTCTGGTTTAGAAATTAAGCCAGAATGGCTGATGGTACTCACCCTTGCTTTTCAGGAAGGATTGCAAGATAAAGCCATTGCTGAACGGATGTGTGTGTCAGAACGGATGGTGCGTAACTACTGGACTAAAGCTCAAGACGTTTTGGGGGTTTATCCTGAAGAAGGTAAAAATATCCGAATTCAAACTGAAATGCGAGCAAGAGAAGAAGGGTTGATTGATTGAGGGTGAGGGGGTGAGGGAGCGATTTAACGTTCCCATCTTGCCAATCAGGACGACACGAATGACTCACGGATACACAGAAGAAGACTCTGTGTCATCCAAGAAACCTGTGTATCCGTGTTGAAAATTGGTGTTGTGCCTCCCTCTGTTTCTCATTCATTGAAGAGATGAATCAACTACGGTAGTAGCTTGTGCAGCGTGGCATTACCAGAAAAATAAAAGAAGAAATCGTCCTTTGGCGTGTAGGGATACTGCCAGGAATTGCTGTTATTGCGTTGGTAATTATCGCCCGCCTAACTGGGTTACTTCAATCTCTGGAGTGGTCGGTTCTGGATAATTTTCTTCGTCTGCGCCCTTGGGAATCTATTGATGAACGGATTGTCATTGTTGGAATTAATGAGGCAGATATCCAAAGTGTAGGAGCTTATCCAATTCCGGATCAAGAGATTGCCACGCTACTGAGGAAATTGCAAGCATACCAGCCCAAAGTTATTGGCCTCGATCTTTTTAGGGATTTACCTGTTGAACCCGGTCACGCTGAGCTTGTTGCCGCTTTTCAGGATATCCAAAATTTAATTGCTGTTGAAAAAGTATTACCTGATCAAATTGCTCCGCCACCGCAATTACCACCATCTCAAGTTGGTTTTTCAGATACGATTACCGATGCTGACGGTCGCCTTCGTCGCGTTTTACTGGGGACGCCAACCCCAAAAGGATACAAATTTGCTTTGCCGCTACGTTTAGCAGAAACTTATTTATCAACCAAGGGCATTACCCTGGAAAATGGCATTCGCGATCGCAACGCCATGAGGTTCGGTAAAACTGAGCTTCCTCGTTTTTTGCCCAATTCAGGGGGATACGTGCGAACTGATGCGGGTGGAGTTCAGGTACTGCTGAATTTTCGCAGCGGTCAAGCACGATTTCGCACTCTATCTTTGAATGATATTAAAACAGGAAAGTTTAATCCAAGCTGGATTCGTTCGCGCATAGCAATTATTGGCATCACTTCTCCTGGGGTTGACATCAAAAATACCTCAACAATTGCAGATGAGAACCCTGGTGCTGGGCTGATTTATGGAGTAGAAATTCAAGCCCATGCTGTGAGTCAAATTATCAGCGCTGTACTTGACCAACGACCTCTTTTGCGGGTTTGGTCGGATGGGTGGGAATATGTGTGGATTTTCACTTGGGGTATTTTAGGAATTGGTTTCGGGCGGCTGACTCAATCCCCATTAAAAAATATTTTCGGTGTTGGTGCTGCCAGTACTGGTTTAATTGGTGCTAGCGTTTTTCTCCTAATTGAGGGCTGGTGGGTGCCTGTAGCACCAGCTATGCTGGTCTTGGTGATAAATGGCATAAGTCTGACGGCGTTCTATCAATATGACCGAGGATGGAGGTTGAGAATTAGTGATCGCCAAGTCATCATCGATAGCACGTTTGATACGATTCATAATGGCCCGTTGCAAACCCTGGCTAAATTATTGAGAGCTATTCGAGAGCAAGATTTGCCCCGTCAGGAACTCATATCAGAACTCGAACATCTCAATCACGAGTTACGAGCAGTTTATGAAGCCATGCGACGAGACACCCTAACTCAAGTTGAAAGTCTCTATTTAAAGAGTGGCTTGGAGCTAGATTTACAAGCTCCGCTTCATGAAATTCTCTATCAAGTTTACAGTCATACACTAGAGCGTGACTTTCCCTGTTTCAAAACACTTAAAGTTAAAATTCGCACATTTGACCCAATTGATGCTCCCTATTTGAGTATTGAGCAAAAGCGAGGACTGTGTAGATTTTTTGAGGAAGCATTGTGCAATGTCGGAAAACATGCCATAGGAGTAACCCGCCTCAATGTGATTTGGACTTCAAAGGATGGGTGGTACATTCTTCGGGTTACAGATAATGGAGAGGGGATTTGTTCCGATTCTGAAGGCCGAGGAACGCAGCAGTGCAGAAATTTAGCCCGACAATTGAGAGGAAAATTTGTGCGATCGCTTCTTTCTCCAAAAGGAACTCTGTGTGAGTTAACTTGGCCTGTGAGAAAGTTTTGGTTTTAGTAAATTGGATGATTAGCAGCTAATTAGGCGATCACTAAACTGACACTCAATTAAGTTTGTCATTTTATCAAGTAACACAGTGATTAATGGTTTAGGTTTTTCAGACAGGTCTAAGTAGAGGAGGCGAATGTGGTCATCGAACATTGGAGCATTATGTAAAGCGATACCAGGCACGGGATGGAAACCTAGATGCATCAGTAAACGATCTTGCCCATCGCGGGTACCAGCCATGACAATCACAGTCTTCATACCCAAGCAACGGCAAATAGCAATTCCGCCAGCAACCAAACTTAGACCCATTCGATTACCCCGATAGTCTGGAACAACCATCCATCGACTGCCCTCTGCCGTCTCAGCACGGGTAGAACCGAGAGTTAATAAAAGGCGAGTAAATTCTTCGCAACCAAGAAATGATTCTGTAATACAAGTTGGAGCATTAATTAGAGGTGCAACACGAGTACAACCAACCAAAGAAACTGATGAACGAACTAATAGGTGATAGGCATGAGTATCGAGCGGATCGAGGTCAGCGAACGTTCCATCCGCTAACTGAAATCCAGGACGCCGACCTCCGTCAAAAAGAACGCGACCGCGCATTTCAGATAATTCTTGAAGCCATGCATACCCTACTGAAGAGAGGTTAATATTTTCTCTCTTGTGAATCGGTGCTTTTAATTGCCAAGTCAGAGAAGTTAATATGGAAATCATTTTAGCTCCAATCAATTAAATGTAAAATTCCATGAATTCGATCCCCCCTAACCCCCCTTAAACAGGGGAAAACTATAAGTTCCAGCATTTTAGATGTTTTGAATTGATTTACTGAATTGAAGGCACTCGTTGACGAACATCGCGTAAGCATCAAGAGCAGCTGTACCTGCATGAATTAATGAGGATGCGTAATCGGGGTGGCGATCGAGTAACTGTTCGAGTTGATTGGTATTGAATTGAGTGTGACCCACATCAAGATCTACGTGTAGTTGTAAAAAGCTTAGAGACTTCGCTAGGGTGGAGCCTAATACCCTCGTACATTGCTCCAGTAAATAGCGACCGTGGTCGATCGCTAACAATTCAATTTCGTAGGCGATCGCCAAGTGGCTGTAGGGTGCATCACTCGCTATGACATCCTCGTGAAGTCGGCGATACATCTGAACACCAGGTGTCATAGGCTGTGCTAAAAGTTGGTTGATATCAAGAGTAGCTGAGTACCGATCGTTCCAATGATTTACAAGCGTGAATGTGTCTTGAATCATCAATAAATGATGATTGGTTTCCTGCTTCTCATGAATTTGGCAATATCGACTAAGTTCAGGAATACCCATTTTTTCAGAACGCTTACCTGTTCTGCAAATCCAGCCTTCAACGGGTTCTACCATACCAACACCAAGAGCATGGAAGTGAATGAGGAATAGTTCTAGAAATGCGGGTTCGATGTTTGGGGCGAGAATATCGGATATGTGCGATATAGTTGCAAACCGCAATCGGGCATCACGGAGTTTAGGTTCGTAGAGATTTTGTACGTTCTTCCACAACAATGTTTGAGTCATGAGATATCACCTCGATAACGATGAAATTTGCAAAGTTTAATTAGGGAAATTCCTTAGTACACTCAATTGAACCGCCTGTATAGGGTTCTGGCAGTAAGAAAAAGTTAGAGCAGGCTTGTAGAGACGTTCCGGCGGAACGTCTCTACGACTCCTACGCAAGTTAGACGAATGTAAAGCTGTTTGAGATGCCCGTCACGTCGGCAGTGTCCTGAACTACAACAATTAAGTCCGGAGTCAAGCCACTGTTGCTGTAAATCCCGATATCTGCTGCCTGAGTACCCCCTAAGGATTCCACTTTCAAGGTGTATTGACTGGCATTGCCATGAAGTTCAATCTTGTCGCCCGCTTGCCAGTCTGTAATCGTGGCATAACCAGAGCTGAAAAGTCCGCCGCCAGAGTAGAAGATGTGTTGAGAGTCACCGAGAACGAACGTGTCGTTGCCAGCACCACCCGTTAAGGTGTCATATTCAGTCAGGCTACCTCCAGAACCGACTAAGCGATCGTTGCCTGTGCCACCCACCAACGAGTCATTGCCTAAACCCCCTAGTAGGGTGTCATTGCCTGTGCCACCATTGAGCGTGTCGTTACCAGCACCACCATCCAACAGGTTATCTCCAACATTGCCTGTAATGTTATTGTTGAGGCTATTGCCTGTCCCACTGATGTTGTTACCTGAAAACTGGTTAAGTAGGGTCAAATTTTCTACATTGTCAGTCAGGGTGTAGTTAATCGACGAGAAGACGGAATCAGTACCTGAACTGCCAAGAGTACTTTCGTTCACTATGTCTCCGGTGCTGTCTACATAGTACCTGTCATCCCCAGCTCCACCAACCATAGTGTCATTACCAGTCCCGCCATCAAGCGTGTCATCGCCAGCGCCACCATATAGGTAGTTGTTGGTACTATTTCCCGTAAGGATGTTGTCAAGGGTGTTACCTGTACCGTTTACCGCATTACCTGTCAGGGTTAAGTTCTCAACGTTCGAGCCTAGCGTGTAGTCTATTGAGGCGTAGACGGTGTCGATTCCTTGAGGAACGAGTAAATTGAAGTATTCTATGACCTGGTCAGCAGCACTGTCCACATAGTAAACATCATTACCAGCACCACCATACATAATGTCGTTACCAGTGCCGCCGTCGAGCGTGTCATTGCCAGCACCACCATCGAGCGTGTCATTGCCAGCCTTACCTTCGAGGATGTTACCGTAGGCACTTCCCTTAATGCTGTTGTCTAGCTCATTACCAGTACCTTTTTGAGCAAAGACCAGCAGCTCTAAGTTCTCAAGGTTTGCACCTAGCGTATAGTCCAAGGCAGACTGGACAGTATCGATACCTTCATTGGCGTACTCGGTTACGGAGTCCTCAGTAACCACATAGTAGGTATCATTGCCACTGCCACCAAACATCCGGTCATTACCATTTCCGCCTAACAGCGAGTCATCACCAGTGCCACCCAATAGGGTGTCATTGCCGCCCCCTCCCCTGATGGTGTCGTTGCCACTTCCACCATCTAGAGTGTTGTTAGCCTCATTGCCATAGATGGCGTTGTTAAGCGAGTTACCCGTACCGTAGATTGCATTACCCGTTAGATGCAGCTCTTCGACATTAGCTCCCAGCGTGTAGTTAATTGAAGAGTAGACGGTATCATAACCTTCACTGGCGTATTCAGTTAGCGTGTCATTCGCACCGTACACATAGTAAGTATCATTACCAGCGCCGCCAAACATCTGGGCAGACCCCGATGAGCCATTGCCATGAAGAACGTCATTGTCGGCACCACCGTTAAGGGTGTCATTACCACCGTAACCGTTAAGGGTGTCATTACCACCATAACTAGCAAGGAGGTTGTTTCCGCTATTGCCCCATATAACATTGCTGAGGGTGTTGCCGGCTCCGTTGATATTACTGGTGCCAATCAGATCCAGTTTCTCTACATTGGCATCTAGGATGTAAGTGATCGTAGAGTAAACGGTGTCGTAACCTTCGTTGGCATCCTCCGATACCTGGTCATAGAAGTTGTCTACGTAGTAGTGGTCATCACCCTTACCACCATACATCGTGTCGCGACCAGTCCCGCCATCGAGCGTATCATCACCATCTCCACCATTCAATGTGTCGTTACCCGTGCCGCCATCAAGGTTGTCATTACCACCAAAAGCGTACAGGAGGTCGTTTCCAGCTTTGCCATAAATGGTGTCAGCATAGTCAGTCCCACCTAAAAATGGGTGAAATTGACCGTTGCCGTTGAATGTATTGTTATCATTGAAGTCAGTACCATTAATTGTTGCCATTGAAGTTTCTCCTTGTAGAAATAGTGATGGATTAATTTGTCATTAGCTAACTTTGTCCCAGCAGAAACTTAGCCTGACTACCGAAGTGGGGTAGTTGAGACTTAAAACTAAAATTTGCTGAAGCTCAAAGCTAGAAGAGGTTATGCTTATGTCATCAGTGCGATCGCATGATTGCGCTGTCCTTTGGGCAATCGCTTCGTTTTCGCCCTTGGAATTAATCAGCTCAATTTTTAGTTAATAGCCTGACATCTTAAGAAGTGATCCAAGTTGGCTATTTAGCACTGGCAGATAGTAAGAATAAAATGAAGGTTGCGGCATTCCCGGTGGATCGGGCTGAGGATTAAAACCACCTAAAATAGTCTCTGACTCTTCGTTCGACAGTTCGACAGTTAGTTTTTCTAGGTCTAAAATTTGGAGTTGTTGGTGGTCTTTCATGTTGTGCCTCGTGAGTGTAGTTAAAATTGGATACTTGCGATCGCCTCTGGCGCTGCCCTTTGGGCAATCGCTGCGCTCTTGCAAGCTTGCAAGTCTTTCGTAGGTAAATCTCTTGACTACAATCAATTGAAACGCCGAGCTATCTTTCTGTCAGTAAGAAAAAGTTAGAGAAAGTGAGAACCTTCAGGTTGAGTTTTGTGAAGCTTGGGTTATACATCTGGTAAAAATGCCTACAACTCAAGTGCTGACGAGATGACAACCCCGTCAAAAGCTATGCCAGATGCCAGATAAGCCAAGAGCGATCGCTCCAACTTGTAGCCCACGCGAGAATAGCGATCGCGATCGCTCACGAAGATTTTTTGTAGTCCGCGCAGGCGGACTGATTTTGTATAGCGGCAGGTTTTAACCTGTCGGCAACTGGCGCAAGAACTCAGTTAAACATCCTCGCAGCATCGAATATAAAATTCTGCTGCTTTATCTTGACTATTCACTTGCAATACTTCTTGAAAAATTTGACTGGCTTGGGCAAAATTTTGCTGATAATAGAGATGAACCGCCTCCTCAAATTGAGTACGAGTCTGATTTTTTAGCTCTCTTACTTGAGGTGAATCCTCTTCATAAATTTCAAACACGGCTACTGAGTCATTTTGACCTTTAACCTTGACTAAGCTCAGCAGCCGATAACAATAGTTTATCGGTTGAGCCAAATGCTTTAGCGTTTCTTCGCTAGCAATAATGCCAGCACCGTAGAGCTTGGTTAATTCTTCTAAGTGGGTGGCTAAATGAACAGCATCGGATATAACTGTGCTTTCCATTCGCTGTTCCTCTCCAATCGTTCCTAGCATGAAACTGCCAGTATGGATACCAATGCCGATCGCAATTTCTGGATAGTCACTTTTTTGAGTCACTTGGCTATTGAATAAAGCGACTTGCTGTTGCATAGCAATAGCCGCTGCGATCGCATCTTCAGCCGTGTCGGGAAACAGTGCCATAATACGATCGCCAAGGTACTTATCAATGAATCCGTTGTGCTGACGAATCGCTGGGCAAGCCCGACTTAAGTAGGCGTTTATAAATTCAAAACTTTCTTGATGTGTCCTTTCCTCATATAGACTTGTACATGAGCGAATATTCGCCAACAAAATCGTCATCTCTTTCAGAGTTTGGTCGCCGAGTTTGACATCGATAATACTTTCCTTCTCTAAACAACGCAGAAACTCCTCAGGTACGAAGCGAGAACAGGCTAGGTGAATTTTAGAGAGCTGAATATGAGTTCTCATTCTCGCCAAAAGCTCCTGTTTCGAGACAGGTTTAGTTAAATAATCATTCGCTCCTGAATCAAATCCTTCTAATAAATCCGAAATTTGGTCTTTGGCGGTAAGTAGCACTATTGGTAGTTCATTGGCGGCGAAAGATTCGCGAATTCTGCGGCAGACTTCATAACCCGTCATTCTCGGCATCATCACATCCAGTAAAATTAGATCGGGTCTGAGTCCACTCTCCATCAAAGCTAGTGCTTTTAATCCGTTGCCAGCTTGAGTAATGGAATAGTTTTGTAGAGAAAGATTGTTAACCAGTACTTGTAAGTTAACTGGATCGTCATCTACAATTAAAACTCTGATATCTCCCATCGAAGACGCTGAACCTGACGCAGAGCTAGAGGGTTCATTCGTAAATTGGGGTGTAGAGGCGTAGGCGATAATTGGCGAAACTTTTCCAGTTATCTTCACCTGATGTTGAGATACAGGTAAAGTAAAAGTAAACCGAGAACCTTGTCCAACCCTTGATTCCACACTAATTGTGCCACCGTGCAATTCCACTAACTTTTTAGTAACCGCTAAACCTAATCCCGTGCCACCATAAATCCTGGCAGTGGA
>DATNQL010000949.1:0-1709 GCA_036704025.1 Stenomitos sp. | reverse complement strand
CTGTTTTTCTTCAGGTTTCAGCCTGACTATATATTTTTTATTCATTGACAGAGGTCTGGAATATTTGCGTTTTAGCGATCGCTCTCAATTAGGATACCCAGACCTCTTCAACTAGTCAAAGCTGGCTTGACAGCCCACTAGGATAGGATGTGATCGCTTCTTTAACCAATTACATCCTTCTAGACATTATCCTCGCCGTCATGAGGCTCTAGTTCTGGAGAAGAACTCTCAAACACACTTTCAATATCCCTTCGCCCGTGAAGGATTCTGAATATCTCAATGCCTTCTTGAGTTCTTCGGTAGAACAGCACGTAGGATTTTACAGGGAAGCAATGAAGCCCTTCAAGCAGGTCATCTCTTTTTCTTCCCATATCTGGAAATGCAGCAAGTTTGGGGAACCTTTGGATAATTTCATCAATCAATGCATCGGCTGCTTGTTCGCTATCCTGTGCAATATATATCCAGATATCCTCAAGGTCTTGCCCTGCCTGAGTAGAAAGCTTAAAACGGCTCATACATCACCATCTTGAGCCAGTTTTCTTCTACGTCCTCTTGCTTTTATATCTTCGCTAAGTGCTGCCAGAGATTCCTCGTTATATTCCACATATTCACCACTCTCAAATTGCTTGACTCCAACAGCGATCGCACTTTGCAAGGCTTCCAGTTTTGCTCTGTTGAGTTCTTCCTCAATTTGGCGAATGCGATCAAGTAGCTCTTGATAAGCCTTAGCACTTTGTACCACAAGTTCGGCTTCACCATTGACGGTAAGCACAAGTGGAGCTTTCGTGTCCTTCATCTTCTCGACATAAGCTGATGTATTGCGCTTAAAGTCAGTAAGCGAGTGAATATTATCGAGGGTAATCATAAAAATAGCACTTATTTAGCATCTAATTAAATGCTACTGCCTTTGTCTCCTGTCGGCAACTGTGGTTTGTTCTTGGTGCGATCACTCCTTGCATCAGTATCGAGTTGTCCGTTTGTGGGAGCAAGACTCCGCACCATTTCTCGCTAACCCAGGACTGTTGCCCCTCGCTACCTTGAGGCAAACCGACTTCCCTCAAGCGTTGCTGGCGCAGGTAGCCGAACAAGTGGATAGAATTTCTGAAAGGGAGCAGCGACAAAATATTGCGGGTTGTGCGGAAATTCTTGCTGGATTGCGGTTTGAGAAAGATTTAATTCGCCAGTTTTTTCCAAAGTGGCTAATTTGGATAGCGCTACGTCCCGCTGCGCTCTTAATACCTTAGATTCTTCTGATTCTTTTTTTCAAGCCTATTCAAAAGGTTTCATTTCCAGTTGGCTCTGGGTAGACACGATCTTGCTTCTGATATCGATAGGAGGCAACAACAGGGTAAACAATACCACGTAGCCGATTTATACAACCCACCGGACGATGAACGGAAAGACCATTCCAAGGAGAAAATCGCAGGTTTTCACAGAAATCGTATTGTTTTTCAAAATTAATGATTTGATGATTGACGGTGAGACGACCTACTGTGAAGAAGGGCGATTCCTCTTCCTTCCAAAGAACCGTGGCATCGTCGATCGACATGTTTGGACTCGTTTGGAACTGAATGCCAAAGTCCCAACAGTATCGAGCATCAGGTTGGGCAAGAGCTTGAATTAGGCCATCCCGGTAGTAATTGTCGGGTTGATTGGAATCTAAGCCGAGGGCTTTGGCGCGATTGCTAAAGGGAAGTTTAGGAATCCCT
>DATNQL010000948.1:0-5682 GCA_036704025.1 Stenomitos sp. | reverse complement strand
GTAAGCAAGGATTATTTCAAAGACGTGGGGACGCGGGGACAGGAGTTGGACAAGGATTGAAATCCCGCCCAATTCCCGGCGTCCAAATCAAAGAGTTGGACGGGGTTTCACACCCTTGGACATTCACGCCCAACGGCATTTGAGGTCCCGCGTCGCACTCGCCAATGAGACCCTCCACGTCTGGAGTGTTTCCCTGTCTGGGCGTCTTCTTCGATAAGCAGAATTAGAGAAATTGATAGTTAAAAACCAAAAAACTGATGCCCCTACCTTTCAAGCTTCTTAGCATCACCATCATTTTTTCTTATCAAGACCAATGAGTTAGCTGTGTAACAATAAAGACAAAATAAAAAGATTTTAAACAAGTAGTAAAAATTAGTTGCATTAGGAGTCATTAAATGGTATTGCTGACCGACAGAACCGAAAAGCGATTAACGATGCAAACGGGCGAGATTGCCCCTGATACAACCACGATTCGCTCTTTGGACTGGGATCGCGATCGCTTCGATATCGAATTCGGCTTACAAAATGGCACCACTTATAACTCGTTTTTGATTCGGGGTGAGAAAACGGCTTTAGTAGACACCTCCCATGAGAAGTTCCGTCAACTGTATTTAGACACCCTAAAAGGACAGATTAATCCCACTGAAATTGATTACCTCATTATTAGCCATACCGAGCCAGACCACAGTGGATTGGTCAAAGATGTCCTCCAGTTAGCGCCTCAAGTCACGGTGGTGGGGTCAAAGGTAGCGATTCAGTTCCTCGAAGATTTGGTGCATCAACCTTTTGAACGTCTGGTTGTCAAAAATGGCGACAAGCTCGATTTGGGCAAAGGGCATGTATTGGAATTTGTCAATGCTCCTAACCTACATTGGCCTGACACGATTTTCAGTTACGATGCGGGGACGCAGGTGATGTTTACTTGCGACGCATTTGGTTTGCACTACTGCTCAGACAGTACTTTTGATGAAGATTTGCAGGCTATTGAACCGGATTATCGCTTTTACTACGACTGCTTAATGGCTCCCAATGCACGTTCTGTGCTGTCTGCGATGAAGCGGATGGATCAGTTGGGAGAGGTGACCACAATTGCCAATGGTCATGGCCCATTGCTGCGTCATAATGTGACAGAATTGGTCAGTCGCTATCGCAAGTGGAGTCAAGCCCAAGCCAAGGCAGAGACATCGGTTGTGGTGTTTTATGTCTCGGATTATGGGTATAGCGATCGCCTGTCTCAAGCTGTTGCCAGAGGCATTACCAAAACAGGCGTTGGCGTAGAAATGATCGACCTAAAAACCGCCGATCCCCAAGAAGTACAGGAAATGGTGGGGCGTGCAGCAGGAATTGCGATCGGGATGCCCCCAGTCTCCAGTAAAGTAGCGGCGGCGGCTGTGGGGACAGTACTGGCGGCGGCGAAGTCCAAGCAAGTGGTTGGCATATTCGAGTCCTATGGGGGGGATGACGAACCCATAGATCCGTTACTCAATCAATTCAGAAATCTGGGGCTGAAAGAAGCATTTCCTGCCATTCGAGTCAAGGATACACCCACAGAAGCCACGTACCAACTCTGTGAAGAAGCCGGTACAGACATGGGGCAATTGTTAACCCGCGATCGCGACATCAAACAACGGAAAGCTTTGGGTAGCGACCTCGATAAAGCCTTGGGAAGGATTAGCGGTGGATTATACATTATTACTGCCCAAAAAGGCGATATTAAGGGGGCAATGTTGGCATCTTGGGTATCTCAGGCTAGCTTCCAACCCTTGGGTTTAACCATTGCCGTGGCGAAAGATCGGGCAATTGAGTCCTTGATGCATGTCGGCGATCGCTTCGTCCTCAATGTGTTAGAAGAAGGCAACTACCAAGCCTTAATGAAGCACTTCCTCAAGCGATTCCCCCCTGGTGCTGATCGCTTTGCCGGGGTGAAAACTCAATCCGCCGAAAATGGTTCCCCCATCCTGACAGATGCCCTTGCCTATATGGAGTGTCATGTTGTCAGCCGCATGGAACTCACCGACCATTGGATTGTATACGCCACCGTTGATAATGGTCGCGTTTCCAAACCCGATGCCCTAACTGCCGTTCACCATCGCAAAGTGGGAAATTATTATTAAAGCGATCGCTAGGGTGGGCAATGCTCACCCTAAAACTGCCTATAGGGCAAGGTTAAAGGATGCCAGAAAAACCCGAAGAAGTGGCGATAACGTTATCGTCATCACCTAACCTTTCTCATCAGAAGCCTCGAAATGCTACCCAAACGATTTCATGGGTTGAGGAACGTTTAGCGCGATCAGATTCGCCTAACGAAGCTTTAGACTGGGCTAGGGTACGTGAGGTAATTCTTCGTCAAAATGAGGAGGTGAAACAGGAAAACCACCAGCGTTTTCTGGAAACTAGCCGATTGATTTATGGATTAGCCTTTGCGGGGATCAGTTTTTTAGTCGGGATAGTCCTGTGGATTTGTCACTATGACAATTCGGTTTATTTAATTGTTGCAGGGCTGATTCCGTTGGTGTCATTCAAAAAACCTAATTAAGGGGAGTTTTTAACGCAGAGGAACGCGAAGGATGTCGCAGAGGGACGCGGAGAAAGGGATGCAGAGAATGTGCGATCGAGGCAGATTATGGGAATCATCAAAACCCCTCAGCACTCCTCAGCATCCACATCTACGACCCTATGTAAAAAAACGAGATAGGAAAATACGATATGGAAGGATTGCAAGTGCGATCGCTCTGATGGGAGGTTGTGCGATCGCAAATTTTCCCAATCGCAGCTTAGCTCAGAGCAATATCGTACCTGATGCCACGCTGGGGGCTGAAAGTTCCTTTGTTGTACCCAACTTTAACGGTTTGCCTGTGGAAGCGATCGCAGGTGGTGCCATCAGAGGACAAAATCTATTCCACTCTTTTGCCGAATTCAACGTATCAGAGGGGAGAGGTGCTTATTTCTTCAGTCCCAACGCAGCTATTGTCAATATTCTGGCGCGAGTGACGGGTACCAATCCATCACAAATTCTGGGGACGCTGGGAACGTTTGGGAATTCGTCGCCAAACTTGTTTTTGATGAATCCTAACGGCATTATCTTTGGGCAGAATGCCAGCTTGGATGTGGGGGGTTCTTTCGTCGCCACGACAGCCAATGCTATTCGCCTTGGTAATACAGGACTATTCAGTGCAACTCAACCTCAAACCAGCAATTTACTTACAGTTAATCCTTCGGCATTCTTTTATAACCAACTTGCTAATCAAAGGCAAATTGTCAACCGCTCTACGGCAACAACAACGGTGTTAGGTACTCCTACCATTGGGCTTCAGGTTCCGGATGGTCGGAGTTTATTGTTAGTGGGTGGTGATGTCAGGTTAGAGGGTGGACTATTATTTGCTCTAGGTGGTCGAATTGAGTTGGGCGGAGTGGCTCAAAATGGAACAATCGAACTGACTACCAATGCTAACGAACTACGTTTGGGTTTTCCTGCTGATGCAGCTAGAGCCAATGTATCTCTTACGAATCAAGCTGAAGTCAATGTCCGCGCTGGCGGAGGTGGAAGTATTGCCATCAATGCCCGAAACGTAGAGGTTTTGGGAGGAAGCAAAGTCCGGGCGGGAATAGCGTCCGGGTTGGGTTCACCAGATAGCAAAGCAGGAAATATTGAAATTAACGCAACAGGGACAGTAACTGTAGCTGGGGCAGGTTTTATTGCTAATGCGGTGCAAGCTGGAGGAGTGGGCAAGGGGGGTGATATTAACATCACAACTGAATCACTATTGGTCACTGAAGGGGGTCAAGTCAATGCCTTGACTTTTGGGCAGGGTGATGCAGGTAGTGTTACGATTTTTGCTCCTAATCTTGTCTCCTTTGACGGTACTGACCCCAATGGAAACTCTGGTGGAGCCGCCAGTATAGTAGAACCAGGAGCTGTGGGTAATGCAGGCAATATCAACATCACAACTGGGTCGCTTTTTGTGACCAATGGTTCTCAACTCTCTTCCAGTACTTTTGGAGAAGGTAATGCCGGAAGCGTGAGAATAACTGCCACCGATACCGTTAGTTTTGATGGTGTTGGCACCAATGGTTTTCCTAGTGGAGCATTGAGTTCAGTGGAAGCAGGAGCGGTGGGGAACGGTGGTGACATTGAGATTAACACTAACTCACTTTCAGTAACCAATGGCGCTAGGCTAATGACCAACACCAGTGGACAGGGAAATGCTGGAAGTATCAGGATTACGGCTACCAATACCGTTAGTTTTGATGGTGTTGGCAGTAATGGACGTTCCAGTCTAGCCACCAGTGCAGTGGGAGCAGGAGCCTTGGGCAATGGTGGTGATATTAACATTACCACTGGCTCTTTATCAGTCAGTAATGGCGCTTTTCTGATTGCTAGCACCTATGGACGGGGAAATGCTGGCAGTGTAAGGATTACAGCTACCGATACCGTAAGCTTTGATGGCGTTGGCAGCAATGGCATCACCAGTGGAGTCAACAGCGATGTGGGAGCAGGAGCAGTAGGCAATGGCGGTGATATTGAGATTAGGACTAACTCCCTATCAGTCAGTAATGGCGCTTCCCTATCTGCGATCACCTCTGGAAAGGGGAATGCTGGCAGGGTGAGGATTCATGCTACCGATACCATTAACTTTGATCGAGGTGATATTTCAAGTTTCGTGTATTTAGGAGCGGTGGGAGATGGCGGTGATATTGAGATTAACACTGGCTCTCTATCAATCAGTAATGATGCTTTCCTGCTTGCTGATACCTTCGGTCAAGGGAATGCTGGTAGTGTGAAGATTACCGCCACCGATACCGTGCGTTTTGATGGGAGTTATGCCGCAAGTGCGGTGGGTTCGGGAGTGGTCGGCAATGGTGGTGACATTGAGATTAGCAGCAGTTCTCTTTCTTTTACCAATGGCGCTTTCCTATCTACTAGCACTTCTGGACAGGGGAATGCTGGCAATGTGAGGATTCGTGCTACCGATACCGTGCGCTTTGATGGCGTTGGCAGCAATGGACTCTTCAGTAAAGTCAGTAGCTCAGTGGTCGTAGGAGCGGTAGGTAATGGTGGTGATATTGAGATTACCACTGGCTCGCTTGAGGTTACCAATGGTGCTTTCCTCTCTGCTGACACGTTTGGACGAGGGAATGCTGGCAGTGTAA
The DNA here is from genome assembly GCA_036704025.1 of Stenomitos sp. Classification (GTDB taxonomy): domain Bacteria; phylum Cyanobacteriota; class Cyanobacteriia; order Cyanobacteriales; family Coleofasciculaceae; genus Allocoleopsis. The sequence continues at coordinate 531 of DATNQL010000948.1, read as the reverse complement.
GAATTACCTCTACCGATAAGGTGCGCTTTGATGGTGTTGCTAGCAATGGAGCCTCTAGCGGAGCTTTCAGTTCGGTGGGATCGAGCGCGATTGGGGATGGCGGTGACATTGAGATTACCGCTAGCTCCCTATTACTCAGTAATGGTGCTTCCCTGTTTGCAGGCACTTCGGGACAAGGAAATTCCGGCAATGTGAAGATTACTGCCAATGACTCTTTATCAGTTACTAATGGCGCATATCTATCAACCAGCACCGCTGGACAGGGAAATGCTGGCAGCGTGAGGATTAATGTCGGCGATAGCGTTAGCTTTGATGGTGTTGCTAGCAATGGAGTTTATAGTGCAGCTTTTAGCTCGGTGGAAAAGGGCGCGGTGGGGAATGGTGGTGATATTGAGATTACTACTAACTCCCTATCATTCAACAATGGTGCTTCCCTGTTTGCTGGTACTTTTGGGAAAGGCAACGCTGGCAGTGTGAGGGTAAATGCAACCGATACTGCGCGCTTTGATGGAGGTTTTGCCACCACCTTAG
>DATNQL010000947.1:0-6249 GCA_036704025.1 Stenomitos sp. | reverse complement strand
ATTCTAGGTCAAAATTTACAATATCTGAGTGAAATAATTGGGGAATGAATCGGGAATAAATCGGGAAGAAGAAAAATTGAATCTGTTTCTCAAGGTGAGTTTCTTTCCTCAGTTCAGTGCCTTGAGGCGATAACCTACGCTGTGAACCGTTTCAACCAAATCATCGGGAGCTTTAGCGGCTCTGAGTTTCTGACGCAAGCTCTTAATATGAGCCTTGACGGTATCTTCTTCTGGGGGGTTTTCGAGTGACCAGATATGTTCGATGATAGTACTGCGACTAAGTATGCGTCGTCCATTGCGGAGCAGCAATTCTAAAATACTGTATTCTCTGGGTGTCAAACGCAGCGCTTCGTTATCATAACTGACCTCATAGGTGGCTGGATCGAGATGTAATAAACCCCACTCTAGAATCGGAGACGATGAAGCACTATTTCGACGCAGCAAGGAACGTATCCTGGCTAGTAATTCTGGTAAATCAATGGGTTTAACCATGTAGTCATCAGCCCCAGCATCTAAGCCGATAACTTTGTCGGTACTCATATCCAGAGCGGTTACCATTAAAATTGGCACAACATAGCCATGGGAACGCAAGCGCTGGCATAAAGTAATGCCATCTAGCTTGGGCAGCATCACATCTAGTAAAATTAAGTCATACTCAAAGGTTCTAATTTGCTCCCAAGCCACTTCTCCGTCTCTGGCCTGATCGACTACATAACGTTGGTCGCTAAGGGCTTCGCCTAACGCTTCAGCAAGACACGCATCATCTTCTACCAGGAGAATTCTCATTGCAGGAGTGCCTTGAGTATTGATCGATAAGAGTTGCAGATCAAAAAGATTATGGCGTAATTTTTAAATAGAAAATTTATCAATCACTCTTATCCTAACTCACGTTTTCCAGCTTACGCATTAACGAGATAAAAAGATATAAATCCTCAGAAAAAGTCTGTGCAATGAAGGTTGATCTGACTCCAAGGGGGGTGAACCATAGGAATTGATGCAAACATGCAAAAAGTTCAAAAATTATAGAGAGTATTGTTGTTAGTTTGGGAGCATCCCATTTTTGCAGAAATACTCTCATACCAAGCTGCGTTCAAAAATAGCAAGCTTCTCTCCCCCAGCTTCCCCAGCTTCCCCAGCTCCCCCAGCTTCGGTTTATTTACATAATTGGGATGCTCCCGTTAGTTTGGACTTGTCGAGGGTCAATGAGTCGTGCCACGAGGATACCGTTTGCCTGCTTTACCCGACTGACATAACGCTCTAAATCCCGTGCAATGGTTACCTGTCCAGCCGGGGAAGCGTGAATGAAACCCATGTTTCCGTTGGCTTGTCGGTAAACGAATCCAGTGTGGGTAACATCCAAACCGGGAATGTTAGTTGCAACGGCAATAATATCCCCCGGTTGCAGTTTCGAGTACAGGCGACGAATCTGTTGGGTGGGAATGTATTGAATGGCTACACCCTTGAGCTGGGCTTCTCGTTCGACTATACACTGATAAGCGGTCTCGTTACTTGCCATTAAAGGGTAACTCTGCCGATGTGTACTCATAAAGTTCAGCGTCTTATGGACTGATACACCGCCTAAGTTCTGACCGATATTTTGAATAATTCCTCGTTTTTGGTTGTCATAAATCCATTGGGAAAAGTAATGGAGGCGGCTGCAATAGCCATTGATTTGACCATCCCAATAACGTTGATCACGGAGGTGATTGACGAAGGTTCCGTAGGAATAATCCTGTACTGCAACACCTCGTGTAATTGCCAGCACAGTTTCGATGAAGAGTAAGCAGTCGAACTGATGAAGATTGACAACCAGGGTTTCTTCTGGGGCTTGATCTAATAAATTCGCTTTATAGGCACTACCAAGAAATTGTTGTGCGATCGCTTGTACCATTTCTCCCATAGGGCGCTGATGGAGTTTCTGCGCCATTGCAGATTGCATGACGCGCCGGAAACGTTCTCCATCTTTGGTTTTAGGAATATCCTCGCTTAGGGTTTGGGCGTCAAGATCAGCGATTGAGCGAGTTGGGTGATGAGAAGATGGCAGACTGAAGGTTGTCGGCTGAATGTCTTCGGGGTTCGTCAGGATTTGGGGTTTAGCCGACGAAGAAGGCACGGGAAGACGTTGATTGTCCCTAGCGTGAGAGGCAACATGGAAAGCGACACCGAACGCGATCGCAAATCCCACCATAGCCAGCCCGAAGCGTTTTCTCATAGTTTAGGGCTTACTCCTCAACCACCTAGCATGTAAATGAAAAGTTAAACTTTTGGAGAATCAGGAATTTAAAAGGTGACAATGACAAAACTCATCGTGATTACAGGTGTTAGCCGGGGACTCGGTCAAGCCATGACGGAGCGATTTATTCAGTTAGGGCATACTGTTGTGGGTTGTGCTCGTTCACAGGCCGCGGTGGAGCAACTGAACGAAAAGTTTGGCTCACCTCACAAGTTTACATCACTGGATGTTGCAGATGAAGCACAAGTGATGAATTGGGCGAAGCAAATACTGAGTGACTATAAACCACCCGATTTGTTGATTAATAATGCCGCCATGATTAACCAATTAGCACCTCTTTGGGAAATTCCCAGTGAGGATTTTTCTCGCTTAATTGATGTTAATATCAAGGGCGTAGCCCATGTCATTCGCCACTGGGTTCCCGCCATGATCGACCAAGGAAGTGGTATTATTGTTAACTTCAGTTCAGGCTGGGGTCGTTCTACCTCTCCCCAAGTTTCATCCTATTGCGCTTCAAAGTGGGCAATTGAAGGACTGACGCGATCGCTCGCTCAAGAATTACCCAGCGGGATGGCAGCCATTCCCCTCAATCCCGGCATCATTCATACCAAGATGCTGGAAATTTGCTACGGAGAAGATGCCGCCTCTTACACCTCAATCCAAGATTGGGTTGATCACGCCGTTCCTTTTCTACTTCAGTTGAGTCCTGCCGATAACGGAAAACCCCTGACGGTTCCTGATTAATTCATCGGCTTAGGAGCATCCTTCAACCCACTCCACTTCAGGCTGTTTCCCGGATCTAAATTCAGTGACGCGATTTCCGTCAGTCTCGAACACGATGCGATAGTGAGCGTCGTTGCGGTCTTTTGGTGTAAATATCAGGTAATGACCGTTCGGAGCGTATTTGGCGGGAGTGACTGTAATCCGCCCTGGATAGAGTGATTTGATTTTAGATTCAGTATCACCGATTCGGGCACCACTAATTGTCGTGATACGGCTTTTGCCTCGAATATCGATCCGGGCGATGCGGTTATTCGTAACCATCATCAGGAAATCATACTTGCTCCCTTGAGGTCTGATATAAGAACATTCTTTATTATCAGGTCGAGTCAACTTAACCCCTGCTGCCGCCTCAGCTTGAGCCACACTCATCCCCACTCGAATCGGCCCAATGCTATTAATAGATAGTTTTGACTGTGCTGTTAGTTTGGCTTGCTGCTTGGCTGAGGTGTTTTCTGAGTTGGATTCGGGTGCAATTGATGGGGTTGGTGTCGGTGAGGACGTTACCTGAGTAGCGGCCGGTTGCGGTGACTCAGAGGATTCAGCAACACTGACGCCTCTACCCGCACAGCCACCTAAAAATATCATTGTGGCTGCGAGACTAACAAATAGCAGAGTGGACTGGCGTGAACTCAACATGTTTATTCCTTGGGTTTTAAATGACTGTCTCTAGTGCAGCATGGCGGAAATAACTATCCAGTTGAAAAAGGTTAAAAGCTTACTGTACAAACTTTCTTTCCTTCTGTCCTCACGCTTAGCTCCAGTCTGCCTCCTGCCTTCTTGTACTACTGCCCATAGTAGAAAAAAAAGGCTAAGCCGTGCTAGTTTGTGTCAATCTCTGAATGGATCGTTTGAAAGGAAAGAGTTACTTTACCTTTGATTGCTCAAACACCGATTATCTCCACTCATATCCCCAAAGCAATTGCCGTCTTTATCTAAAATAATCACGGACTTAACATTAGTAAATTGCTTGAGTGTAGCCGTTAAAGAACTGGTGGCACGGGCATCATCTCCGATGCCGCCCGAAGGCATGATTCGACAAAATTGCAGTCTGGCAACTCCCTGGGACATAGATAGCTTAAAATCAGAACCGCAGTTAGAGCCACCTTTGAACTGAATCGCGGGTACCCAACCCTTTTGGATTTCCGCACGAGTCGGTCCTGCAATTACTTGTTCTACCGCAAACCGGGCTAAATTTTGACTTCGAGTTGTCCGAATCACTGGCTCAACATAGCTAAGATTATTATTGCTCTGTGGATTTTTCGGAAAAAATACTTTGACTTTTTTCAGAGTCGCCGTATTAGCCTGTGAAGATAGTTGTCCTATTGGCGATTGACTGATGGTTGACTCGGTAGATGATGGTTTTATGGATGGGGATTGAATCGACTGTGTAGTGGATATTGTTGCAAGTTTGGATAACTTTGAATACTCGGCGCTCTCTACTTTTCCATCTCCAAAGGCACCCAAGAACATGAGTGTGGATAAAAGACTAGAACATAGTAAAGTTGACTGGCGATTGCGAGACATTTTTCTTACATCTGATTGAGTTGGCCTAGTCACTACTGTAGAAATCTCTCAAGAATAGCCGCGCCAAGTCTGTGTCAATATTTTAACTGACCGTAGGTAATACCAAATCAGAGAAGACGAAGCTTTGGCACAACAGGCAACTAAGAGATTAAGATATTTTTATATTTAGTAACGAGTAAGGCCAAGAAAAGTTTTTAGGTTCAACGATGAGCGGCCTGTTTAATGGGGTCGAGCAAGGATAATGGCAATTGCATCATATTGAGGCTGATGCTTTGCGCTTTGCCATCAGGGCTAGGCCCATGATAATCGCTACCACCTGTCATTAATAAGCCATATTCAACGCCTAACGCCTCAAGATTTTTCGTCTGCTTTGGGGTATGACTGGGATGGTAAACCTCGATTCCCATCAAACCTGCATCAACCAGTTCCTTGAGTACATCCTCTACGGTACCACCTCGGAATAGATAGGGATGTGCCCATACAGGGACAGCACCACAATCGCGTAGTAAAGCAATACCCTCAGAAATTGAAAATTTCTCGTAAGGAACGTAGGCTGGTTGGTTATCACCCAACAAACGATCAAAGGCTTTCTCCATAGACTGGAAATATCCCGCGTCTACAAGTGCCCTGGCTAGATGTGGACGACTGGGTGCGACGCCTTCTTTGAGTTGGGGTAGTGAAATGGGATAGCCCAGTTCTGCGAGTTTAGCGACCATTTCATGGGCACGGCGTTTCCGTCCTTCTATGCGTTCCGCTAACGGGGCTTTGAGCTGCTCCGCATTGGGGTAAAAGCCTAGGATATGAAGAGAGCGATCGCAGTGAACCGTACTTAATTCTACACCGGGGACAATTTCCAGATTGTAGGGTTTGGCAGCAGCGATCGCTTCATCCCAACCGGACAGCGTATCGTGGTCGGTAATCGCTAGCGCCGCGACTCCAGCCTGAACCGCCGCTTGGACAAGTTGGGTTGGAGTCAGGGTGCCGTCAGAGCAGGTGGTATGACAGTGTAATTCAATCATTTTTCTATTGTGGCGTTATCAACAGCTGTACAGTAACTATTTATCGCTTTTCTGTCACTCTAGGCCGAAAAAAATAGGAAATCTTGCCTTGGTAAAGGCAGAGGCACTGCACCGTGAAAGTAATTCATAAGCTGTGACCGCCGGAGTTCAAGCTGAATCATTCCACTTAATTTGATGATTTGATGGGTATATATCGGCTTTCAACAAGCTCCCTCATCCAACATCAAAACGATCCATATCACAGAGCGTAATAATTACGGAATTTAAGAATGGAAACACGGCAATTAGGCAATTCTGATGTAAAAATTACCCCCATTATTATGGGGACGTGGCAAGCGGGGAAACACATGTGGGTCGGAATTGAAGATGCCGAAACCCTTAAAGCTATACGCGCTGCTTTTGATGCAGGAATCACAACCTTTGATACCGCAGAGATTTACGGCAATGGTCATTCGGAGGAAATTGTTGCTCAAGCACTCTCGGATGTTCGCGATCAAGTGATTTATGCGACAAAAGTTTTTGCTAACCACCTCAAATATAACCAGGTCATCGAAGCCTGTGAAGGTTCCTTGAGCAGGCTAAAAACAGACTACATTGACCTCTATCAAATTCACTGGCCTTCAGGTTCTTATAAAAGTGAGGTTGTGCCCATTCAAGAAACAATGAGTGCCTTGAACAGATTAAAAGAGC
>DATNQL010000946.1:0-8518 GCA_036704025.1 Stenomitos sp. | reverse complement strand
GAATCCGTGGACTCGAATTGGACGATCGCTTTAGGGGCGGAGGTAGAGGACACTTGTTTTAAGGGAAATCATGGCGGACTCTATCGTAAAGGTCGCGTTCGTGCCATTAATGACATCTATCAGGCTAATTTGACCAAATGCCACATTAAGTTACTCGAACGCTTTGAAGTTAAGGCTAATCTCGTTGCCCCGATTCTGATTCGGGACGAGTTGCTCGGTTTACTGATTGCCCATCAATGTGCCAAGCCACGAGATTGGCAAGAGGAAGAAATTAATTGGTTGGCACAGGTGGCGACGCAAGTGGGAATTGCGATCGAGCAAGCCACCCTCTTAGAACAGAGAGAGCAAGCGCGTCAGGAAGCTCAAGCGAGTTTTCAGGAGCAACGCCAACAAAAAGAAGCACTCCAGCGTCAATTGGCAGAATTGCTCAGCGAAGTCAAAGGAGCCGCGAAGGGCGATCTCACCGTTCTTGCGGAGGTTAAAGAGGGAGAAATCGGCACCGTTGCCGACTTTTTCAATTCCATCATTGCCAGTCTACGCGGCATTGTGACTCAGGTGAAACAAGCGGCGGTGCAAGTCAATGTATCCTTAGGGGAAAACGAAGGAGCCATCCGCCAACTATCTGATCAAGCCCTGACACAGGCAGAAGAGATTACCCGTACTCTCGGTTCCGTCGAACAAATGACGCTTTCCATTCAAGCGGTTGCCGAGAGTGCCCACCGCGCTGCCGCCGTTGCTCGCTCCGCCTCCACCACTGCCCAAGCCGGTGGACAAGCGATGGAGCGCACAGTGCAAGGCATTTTAAAATTGCGAGCCACAGTGGGAGAAACCTCAAAAAAGGTGAAGCGTTTAGGTCAATCCTCCCAGGAAATTTCCAAAGCCGTTTACTTGATTCAACAGATTGCTCAAGCCACTAACATGCTAGCGCTCAATGCTGGGATTCAAACGGCGCGAGAAAAGGAGGAAACTCAAAGCTTTACAGCCGTTGCCGAGGAAATTAGTGAATTGGCTGAGCGTTCAACCGCTGCCACTCAAGAAATTGAGCAAATTGTAGAAACCATCCAACGAGAAACCAATGAAGTGGTTGAGGCGATGGAATTGGGAACTTCTCAGGTTGTAGAAGGCACTTATTTGGTGGAAGAAACCAAGGATAGCCTCAGTCAAATTTTAGAGGTATCTCATCAGATTGATGAGTTAGTGCAATCCATTTCGAGTGCCACCGTGTCTCAAGCGCAAACCTCTTTAGCGGTTACCAACTTAATGCAGAAAATTGCTAGGGTTTCGGAACAAACCTCTGAATCTTCCCATCAAATTTCTCGTTCTTTGCAACAAACCGTAGCTGTTGCCCAAGAACTCCAATCTTCGGTCGGAGTTTTCAAAGTGGATACCGACCATTCATGAGTAGCGATGAAGTGTAAAGTGTGGGCAGTGATTTGAAGAACTTCAGGACTCATCAATAGCGTTAGTAGGGACTGCCCACCCTACGCTTTATGACTTTCCGTTGAGGCTTTTGTCTACAAATATCAAGTTATATTCAAACGTATAACTCTCTCTTTCTCTTATCTCAACGTTCGCTGTACCTCTGTGATTTGTTAAATTCTACGTTATATCAAATATCTCAATGTTCGCGACAAATCACTCTCCGCGTCCCCGCATCTCCCTGTCTCCGTATCAATTATCTGTAGCAAACTTAAGGAGAAACGATATTAGATAGCAACTCAATATAACCCGGTGGATAGTATTTTGGTTAACTCCTGATTTAACACCTGATACCCTCTCTCGTTCAGATGCAAGGTATCGCGAACATAGTTGCTTTTTACTTGACCCTTCTCTGCTAAAAGTGAGTAAGCATCTAAAATCAAAATATTTTTGGCTTTAAGCGAAGATAGGTAAGCGTTGACTTCCAATACCGCTTGGGCAATATCCGGTGACCAAAACAGTTGACGAGTTAGGGGAACTGGACCAATCGGAAAAATGGTTGTTAAAATCACGGTAGCACCGCTTTTTAGGGAACGGGCGACAATTTGTTGAATATTTGTCTTACAATTGGCGATAATAATATTTTTTTGTTCCGGAAATAGAGGGATTGTTTTTAAATCGTTAATTCCAACTTGAACAATAATAATCTTGGGGTGTAAGGGCAAAACATGCTTGTTAAATCGTCCCAATACTTGAATGGAAGTTTGATTGTTGATGCCTCGATTAATAAAAGAAAAGCCTTTGAGTTTGGTCGGAATAATCCACCTTTCTGCTCGCGAGTCGCCCAAGAATACTACGGTGTTCGTAGAGGTGGCAGGAATAGTATTGGGCTGGAAATCAGTACTAAAGGCGCTGATCCCTAAGGGATCTAGATGACTGGCGTTCAGCTCTAGGTAATAGGCTCTCGCTTGAAGAAACAGGATCGCATTAAAAGTTAGTGAAATCAGCAAAGCGACGAGAGATAATAATAGACTGAAATGAACTAAATGCTTTTTTTTCGGCATTAATTTGGACAAAATTGCCAGCTTCAAAATTTAAAGAAATGTGCTGATCAACGAAAGATCAACCGCTCCAAAATTCACCCCCAAGGCAATATTTAAATTTTCTAGAGATTCAACTAACCAGAGAATGTCATTAACGGCTTGAGATTCATAATGGTCAAATAAAATAGAAAATCGCTGTTCTAAATGAGGCTTCACATGTTTTGAAAGGAGGGCGATTTTGAGCAAAAGTGCAGTAGTCCTTAAAGAGCCATTATTAGAAATAAGGTCAATAAAGAATAGGTGTTCAGGTCGCTTGGGGCTGGCGACTAAGAAATTAAATAATTGACGACAGGTTTCTACTAAAAGAAAATTGTTGACTTTTTGAAACTCGGATTCAGGAAACGTGTTTTCTAGATGTTTTGCCAATCGCTGATTAAATCGATACTTACCGTATTCTGGATTGATCGACGCAATCAGATACCCATATAAATCTTTCTTAAATTGCCCGTATGAAGCAGCTTGATGAGTGCGAGCTAAAAAGACTTGAGCCAAATCTCTGTACGTATATGAGCCGTCTACTTTTCCCACAAATTGCTTCAGAGCCAAAAACAGTTGGCGATCATTTAAAAGGGTAGGATTTTGCACAGGTGCGATGATTGGCTCACTTTTATTGGAGGAGGTTTGGCGTTCCATTTGGACTCGTCGCACGAGATAAGTCGCGTACTGGGACAAATGGATTTCAAATTTCCGTTGTCGTTGAGCTTGCAATTCCCGAATGGTTTGTTGCTGTTCTGTAGAGCAGCCATCACCCAACAGATAATGGGTATATAAGTAGGGATATCGACAAATCAAGTCACCTAAAGGACGCTCTTGTTGAGGAGGTGGTTTGAGTTTATCCGTCGGTGTAATCGACTCAACCAGATTTTGATATTCGTCACTCTCAACAAACTTTTGTACCAACTCCTGCAAGCGTGTAATGGCCTGTGGTACTACCCCTGGAGCCATCATGCTAGAGAGTTCAAGGCGAGAATTGGAAGGGCTTTTAAATAGCGCCACCAAATCTGCACAAGCGGCGGAATATTTGGGGTGCATTTTCCAGCGATTGATCAAGATGTGGCAGCAGCGATTGAGGATATGGTTAAACTCCTGTTCGGCTAGCTTCGAGGCGATAATTCGATATACGGCTGCCGCAATTTCTGGCTCTGGATAACCTCTGCCATCAATAAAGAGTTGACGCAAACGATGGAGAAGCTGCGAGGGTGATTCTCTTTGTCCTGAGTAAATCAGGTGATTATAAAGAATTTGCTCAGTCAAGCTGATATCTGAATCCTCGGCTTCTGAAGGCGGAGATACTGTCCTCAACCAATCGAGATTGAACACAGCTCGGTAAAGGCGATTGTAAACTCTTAACTTACCCTGCTGCTTAACGACCACCCCCGACAGCCGCAATTCCATTTCTTCTGGAGTATCATGGGCTGGAATCTCTTCGCGTTGCCAAATTTTTTGATAGAGGTACAAAAGGCGATCGCGCTGTTCACTGCTGAGAAGTCGATCCCGTATTGTTCTTAAATGTTCTGGCTCATCCGTTGCTTCCCAATTTTCAATCAAGTGCCTACGCACCAACTGCCCTACCCACTCCGTAATTGAGGATTTGGGATTTTGGGTTTGGGCTTTGGGGATATGCAGAAATTCTCCTAAATGCTGATTCTTAATCTGTGAGTCTTGAAGGATGAGTTTACATAATTTTTGGGTCAAAAAAGGTTGTCCACCCGTCCATTCCAATACTTCTTTTAATACAGCTTGGGGATTATTCACGTTCCCTTCTAATCCCCGGATTAATGACTGTGCTTCGTGCCACTCAAAGCCACATAATTCGATCGCTCGACCAATGTTAAAACACGTAAAGGAGTTACCTCGAATTAAATCCGATGGTGTTGCCACCCCTAGTAGTGCGAAAGTGAGGCGTTTATAGTCTGCTATATGGGCACGCTTGTTATAGCAAGCTTGAATAGCCAGGAAGAATTCTTGCCTAAACTTTAGCTGAATTAGACTATCAATTTCGTCAAAAAAAATCACAATTTTTTGCGGAATTAATTGTAGCAGTACTTCTTCAAGAAACTGACTAAATCGCTGAACTGAAGAAAGTAAACTCCGCTCTGTCCACCACTGATCTAAATGGTCTAAAGTAAAGGTACGGTCCAGCTCTAGGCTACTAATGATGCTATAAATCACTCCGGCATACCATTGATCGGGAGTGATGTTAGCTGTAACGATCGCACTCAAATCGATTCCTGCACAGGCAACTCCCTCATTTTCCAGCCGCTGTATGGTTCGTATCCGCAAACTAGACTTGCCCATTTGTCGAGAGTTCAACACATAGCAGAACTCTCCCTTCTTCAGCGCCTGATAAAGCTCAGAGTCAGCGTGCCGCACCACATAGGTAGGAGCATCCGGGGGTAGACATCCGCCAATTTGATATTCATACACTGGATTTTGTATTGCGCTCATGGGATGCACCTCAACGTGAGCAGATGACAGACTTCCTAACTGAAATGTCTTATCCTACCTGCTATATCTCTGAGCGTCGAGAGCTTATGCATATATCTGAAATTTTCCATCCTATTGGAGGATGTGAAGGGGGCTATCTATTAGTGTATGCAATTTGCTGGCTCTCACCGAGATTACATCTGCAAAAATAGGATATTCCCGTTATTTTCACCGTCAGCCTGAGTGGGATTGAAATGGGGGCGATGACTTAGCTGCTCCAAACCGTTTAGGTTCCTTAAGCCAACCCTGACATACTGGTGATAGTGCCTGAGGCGTTTTGCCAAATCTTGCAGTCGATGCACAATCTCTTGTTCTCGTAAATTGAAGGGACTTTTCGCCTTCACCCGCCGCGCAATTTCCTGGAGTTGTTGATCGGTTGGTGGTATACAGGGTTTTTTCCCGCTGGATTGCCCTGACGAGAAGGAGTCTCGACGTTGCCTCAGTCGATCGCGTCGATAAACCGCATGATAACTTTCCAGCAAAATACAAGCTAGGGTGATTTCTGAGGCACTCAGGTGATGAAATTCCCCTAAAATTCGTTCTAGTTGCTTAGATTTTGTGTCATTTAAAATAGCCCAGTCACTAATCAAATACACACCACACTCCCACAACAACAGATTGAGTTCTGGATCAATAGGCGTCTACATTGTCTAGGATGCAAGATTGGCTCGAATTTTGCAGGATCAGATAAGATTAAACACGAGCTGATCGCTACTGATCTTGACAATCAACCCCTCATGGGAATATCAACGTTAAAGGCTTCTGAGCAGGGACGAGCCAAAATCAAGCAAGCTAGAGAAAAGAGGGGATGGACAGTCACGGAAGAGGACGATACGCCTCTAAAAGAAGCGAGTAAATTCCTCATCAGGCAACATGCGATAGCCAATGAGTGGGAAGCGAATGACTCACGATGGTTGAGCGATTTTAAGCGGTTCTTGCGAGTCGAGAACCCTCAAAATATTCATGAAATCCAGACCACCATGGCTCAGTCTAACCAAAGTTCATTTCTAGAACAAATTGAACAACGGGTAGAAACTGGCGAAATTCTAGTTAAGGGTATTTCCTACGGCACCTGGAGTCGATTTGCTTCACAGACAGCAGTAGACGGAATTAATGAGCGTGCTTTTAAAGCTTATTGCCACGTTTTAGGACTCTCATGGGAAGAGATTGCAGAACACCATAATCCTCAAGAATTGGAGAGTCCTCAAGCAGCCATGGCGGAGCCAAACCCAGCAACGCCAATGTCTCGTAACGGCACTTTTCCATCCTCTCCAGTTCACAACCTGCCCGTCCGTTATCACACCGCCTTGATTGGTCGTGACACCGAGATGACTCAGCTATTAGAACGGCTCTGTCCTCATCATCCTACAGCTCACATTAGTGTGGAAGGAATGGGCGGTGCGGGGAAAACATCCTTGGTTTTGGAAGCCGCCTACCGTTGCTTACAAGCCAGTTGGGGTGAACCGACAACACCACTCGCTCCCAGGTTTGAGGCGATCATCTTCACCTCAGCCAAACAACAACACCTGATTGGCAATCATATCTTGCAACGCCACAGGCGAGAGCGTACCCTCAATGATATCTTCCGAGCCATCTTCCGCACTTTAGAGTGTCCTGGTTCACTCCCTGCCGACTTCGATGAGCAACTCGAGTGCATCCAAAACCGCTTGCAATCACGGCAGACCTTATTGATTGTTGATAATCTAGAAACCCTGGATGATCAAGAGGCTGTTCTTTCCTTTTTATATGAACTGCCGCCAACGGTAAAAGTGGTGATTACAACCCGCTTTAGAGCCGCTTTTGGTGTTCCTATCTATTTAGAGGGTTTGCCACTCCCTGAAGCGATGCGTTTGATGGAGCATCAAGCGCAAGAGCAACGAGTGCAACTCAAACCCGATCAGTTCCAAGCGATTTACCAGAGAACCAGTGGTTTGGCTTTAGGGATTGTTTACGCGATCGGTCAATTATCAGTTTATGGCGTTTCCAGCGATATCTGGGTGACTCGCTTGACTCCGGCAAACGACTTGGCTCAATATTGCTTTGAAGATTCTGTGCAACGGCTGAGAGGGCAACTCGCCCATCGCCTGTTGATGGCACTAGCCCTATTTGCGAAATCGGCTTCACGAGAAGCAATCACGCATATCGCTTTACCCGCCGCGGATTTCAATGATCGACTCCAGGCACAATCGATTGACTCCTTAGAGGCTTTAGCTCAGTTACATCGACTGCGATTGGTGATTCAGGATGAAGAACGGTATGATATGCATCCCTTGACTCACGAGTATGCTGTGGCTGAACTCAAGGCTCACTCGGAGTTTGAGCAAGAGATGCGGGAACGTTGGGTGAACTGGTATCTCAGCTTTTCTCAAGTGTATAGACAACCGTGTTGGAGACAGTGGAAAGAATACCAAGGATTAGACCAAGAGTGGGAAAATCTGCAAGCTGTGATTGACTGGTGCATTCATCACAACCGATATGAACAGGCTCGGAAATGTTGGCAACATGTCAAGGGATATACTTATGTGCATGGGTATTGGCACGAGCGCTTGGCTTGGATAGAATGGTTGCTCCAAGCGGCTGGGCAACGCCAAGACCAATCTGCGATCGCAGAAGCTCTGAGCGATAAGGGATGGACATTAACCCTGATGATGATGGGCAAACCAGAGCAGCTAGCAGAAGTGGATGCTCTCTGTGCACAGGTATCCAATCTACAAGCCGGTGAAGACCTGATCTTACAGTTGGAGTTGACAATTGAGCGGGCAGTTTGGTCAATTCCTCAGGGAAAATTTGATCGTGCTCACCAACTTTTAAATCGGGCTAGAGAGTTACTCCGGCAGGTTTCATTAGAAGAGCCAAAACGCCTACGTCAACAAATTCGGATTGATTACTACGAGGCGGAAGTTTGGTTCAGAACCCAAAATTACCAACGAGCTAAAATCGGCTACCAAAAAGCACTAGAACAAGCTCGAATGGTTCAGTGGCAGCAAGTGGAAGTCTATAGCCTGAATTGGTTAGCAGATATTGCTCTCTCCCACGAGGGCAATCTCGAGGAAGCAGAACGTCTATTAAAAACGAGTATGCCCATCGCTCTGGCTAGCCAGGATAAGCGATCGATTGCCTTCCACAAACGTTCTTGGGCACATTTGGAGAAACTGAGAGGGAATCATGCCCGATTGCAACACTGGGCGATAGAAGCGAAGGAGAGCTTTGAGAGTCTAGGAATGCTGGCGGAAGCTCAAGAAATGCAATCTTGGCTGGAGACTTGAACCATTTATGATGTAATGTCCGGTTAAACACCCATGGTTAGGATTGACGCGGGGACACAGGGACACGGGGACGCGGAGAGTTTTTATTATGGGTAATTAGACGGACATGATATGAGATTAATGATCGATCTGTTTGCTACATATAAACTTGTTTTATTTCTTGTCTAATTGTCGCTGTAGTTGCTTCAGAGTTTGATAAAGTTCCGGCAAGCGGCTGTAGACAGCGGCGACTTTGAGAAAGTG